>CAZTEK010000005.1:0-26964 GCA_964612095.1 uncultured Verrucomicrobiota bacterium | reverse complement strand
CGTTGATGTGGTAAAGGATCATCAGCGGCGACGGACGAACCCCTCGGTTGGTGACCTCATCCGAAATGGTGATCGAGTTGTCGCCCATGACCGTGGAAATCGTCCGTTTCATCTCCAAGTTTTCACCAAAAAAACTGACTTCACGGATGATCCCGCTGACTGAAAGGCAGTACTTTCCATCCTTCCATCCTTTAGAAACTGCAATATCTTCGGCGGGCGTATTGGAAAGCCGGCCATGCAGTCCGAGCGGCCCATCGACACGCATCCCCTCTTCCGCCTCGGGACTGCCGACATTGCGCAAACCGCAACCAGCCAATAAGCCGCCACCGAAACTGCGCAGCCAGCGAAAGCCGTCGGGCTCAAAATGAGACGGGTGAACCAAACCCACGGGAGTCTGATAGGCAAACGGGACACCGTTGAACGAGGCATCGCCGATATCCATACCGCGGTCGAGCAGGATGGTGAAGCGCAATCCGGAGCCGTTATCGACGTCTGCGATGCGGATTCCGCGCCCACGTCCGTCATCGAGCACTGAGGTACGTATGCGGGCCAGTTGATCCATTGTTCCCACATAGGATTTGATTTTCTGCTCGCGCATAACGGACTCCTCTTGATCAATACCCTTATAGATTTTGTAAAATCGGTTTGAGGGAAGGATAAATTTGCTGATAAAGCTCATGCCGTTCGCGATAGAACGCATGGCGTTTTGCGTCAGGCTCAAAGCGGCATTCAATCTTCACAAACCGATCCACCGCCTCTTGAAACGTCTGGAAGACGCCGGTTGAAATCCCTGCGTTCATCGCAACACCCAGCACTCCCGCTTCCGTAATGACAGGACGTACGACCGGTACACCGAGAATATCAGCCCGCAATTGAATCCCCTTATCCGAACAAGCGCCGCCGCCGGAGGCAATGTATTCTGAAGCTCCAAGACCCAGACTGTTCAGCGCATCCATTCCTTCGAGGAAATAAAACGAGGATCCTTCCCGAATCGCTTTAAGGATCTCACCGCGTCTCGTTCCGGTTCGCAATCCGATAATTACGCCCGCCGTATCCGGCGAATGATGCGGCGGCGTATCGAAATGCGGCAGTACCAGCAAACGGGTCGGTTCGTCCGGCATTTCGGCATCGAGCAGGCTGTACGGAACAGTCCCGTCCGTAAATGTGTCGCGGAACCATTTCACCAGCAAACCGGCCTGGTTGTAGTGAAATGAAACAAACAAACCGGGAACCAAATGATGCTCTACATTCAGGTTGTGCTTTCGCATCGCCTGAGGATCCACTGGCTTTTTATAAATCGGCGTGATGCAGTCGAACGACCCCATGCCGTAAACCGCACTGCCGGCGGAAATGCCGCCGCAACCCAGCGCATTACAGCACTGGTCGTGCCCCCCCGCGACCGTCTGAACTCCGCGGGGCAGACCCAGCTCGTCGGCCATCGCATCCGAAACCGTGCCGGTTACGGTTCCGCCGGGAACCACCGGCGCGAGTTTGTCGCGCGGAATTCCGCTCCAGGCCAACAGCTCATCCGACCAGTCGTTGTTGTTCAGGTCGAACAACAGGGTGCGATTGGCATGCGAATTATTAGTGGCTGGCTCCGCGCCGAGCATAAAGGCGATAAAATCGCCCCAGTGCAGAAACAGATCGGCGGCTTCATATACCTCCGGCCGATGCTCCTTGAGCCACAGAATTTTCGGCATGGAATAGTTCGGGCCGAGCAGATTCGGATTGATCGCATAAAACCGCTCGTGTCCGAAGTCGGCCAGCAGCCGGTCGATGTGCTCCTGCCCGCGGTCGTCGACGCACAGGATGCTGTTATCGAGGATTTTTCGATCCTTGCAAACCGGAACCACCGCTTCGCCGAAACTACCGACCGACAGGGCGGTGACGGGATCGCGCCCAGTCTGCGCAGCGACCTCGGCAATCACCTCACAGGTGATTTTCCAAACATTGGAAGAATCGAGTTCTGACCAGCCGGGTTGCGGATGCAGCATATCGTATTCACGGTAGGCCTGCGCGAGGCAGGCCCCGTCAAGACCGAACACACCGGCTTTGACGCCGCTGGTTCCCAGATCGATTCCAAGTAAGCTCATAATATTGGAAAGTGGAGTATGGGAGTGGTGGAGCGTGGGAGACCTCTGTCCGCCGATCTCTGACTTCTAATTTTATTTCGTAAAATCATGCAATTCATATCCGAGATATTTGGTGAAGGCTTCTTTGACCGCCGGAGCAACGTGCCCGGCAGTGACCCCAACGTGATGGCGGTAGCCTTCGTGACCGACATATTCAAGTACGTTCTGTAAATTTTTAATCTGGGCGACCCCGGCACAGCCGAAAAAGTCGTCAGCGATCTTATCCTGTGTGAACTCACCTTCTCCAAGATAGCAGTACAACTTACCGTCCGCAGTCTTCGTGCTGGCAAAGGTCATCGGAGTCGAAGCGATCCGTCCGACATTGCACCCCCAACCGCAGCCGGCCCCCATGGCCTTGGCGAACATCGGATGGTCAATGACCAGTCCTTTGGCCGTCATCAGACTCTGGGGAACCGGGCCGCAGTGGAATAGGATGCACTTATCGGGGTTGTTGCCATAATTGTTGTTCCAGTCAAGACAGGTGGAGGCTCGCTGAGATGCCAGATGCAACGCATACATCGGAATCGCATTGCAGACATCAAGTTCGCACGCTGAAACGATTCCGCGATCATTCAGCTCGCTGAGCAGAACACACGGCGAAACACCCAGCTCTTTTTCAATTTCGATCCAGCAGCGCAGCGCCAGGCAGTCCAGCTTGTAGTCGGCGACGATGTCGTCGAGTACGACACTTACCTTCGTGAGCATTTCAAACTTTTCGGCAGGAACGCCGGTCCAGTTGGTATAGTTTTTCAACCGGTCGGCCTTAGCGACAAATGAGTCACTCGTTATTTTAATGTCGCGAACCCGCAGAAACACCTCTGACAAATCAAGCGCTTCGGTGGTGATACCGTAACGCTGGAGCGTGAGTTCATCAAAACGAACGGTTTTAAATGCTGTCGTACGGGCGCCGATGGCACCGACCGTCATGCGTTTCATACCATTGGTGACGCGGCAGACAGCGGCGAACTGATGCACCTGCGTTTCAAAGGTTTCACTCGACGGCGCAACAGTGTGCGGACGGAAGGTGGTGAACGGCAGACCATACTGACAGAACACATCCATTACGGAAAACTTGCCGCAGAACGCATCGCGCCGGTCAGAGAATCCCATTTTGTCGAGTTCGTCCGGATAAGCCTGGATCAGAATCGGCACGCCACAGTCCTGCAGAGCGGCAATGGCGCCGGTCTCATCGCCAAAGTTCGGCAGACAGAGAATCACCCCGTCGTATTTGCCCTCGTTGGCTTTCAGGAACTGCGCGTATTTCATGCCGTCATCGGTGCCTTCGACGGCACCATATTTGGTGACCGACTCATCCATCAGCAGTGCGCCGTAGCCCAGCTTCTTTAAAACGGAAGAGAGTTCAGCGCGTGCGCCGGAAACCAGTTTTTCCGGAAAGAAGCCGCGGTTTCCAAAATAAAGCGCAAAGGTAACAGGTTTTGTTTTCATCATGATCAGCCTTTCGGATTAAGAATTTTTGCAGAGTCCTGCACTTCCAGATCTTCTTTGATAACAACCAGCATCGCGTCGTAGACTGCCTGCTGCGCCGCTTCGATGCCCTGTCCGATGGTCGCTTCGTACGGTTGCCGAATAGCCGTTGCCACATTGATTTTGGCGATGCCATGTTTCATGGAATCCATGATGTATTCTTTGCGGATTCCGGTTCCGCCGTGCAGCACGAGCGGAATTCCTGCGGCCTTATGAATCCGGTCGAGGTGCTCAATGTTGAGCCGTGCAGCCACTTTCTGTTTGCCTTTGGCGGCGGCAGAGATGGCTCCGTGAATATTTCCGATGGCGACGGAGAGCCAGTCGGCACCGGACTCCGTAACAAAGCGCTTGGCTTCATCCGGATCGGTGAATCCTTTGCCAGAGGCAAAAAGCTCTTCATACGGAGGAAGCGGGCCGGCTTCATGCCCCATCACCGCGCCCAGCTCAGCTTCGACCGGAATGCCCGCCGCATGTGCCAGATCGACGATCTCCTTGGTGCAGGCAATGTTTTCGGCCAGCGGCAGGCGGGATCCGTCGACCATAACCGACTCGTAACCGACGTCTATGGCGCGCTTGATAATTTCTACGAAATCTACGCGCAGATCGTCTTCATCAATCACCGGAACATGGTCGAGATGCAGACGGGTGTGTCCGGGCAGTTTGAATTTCTGATATTCCGCGCAGACCGCTTCGAGACTGCGTGATTCAAATTTTTCCCACTCCAGACGGGCAACCACCAGCATCCCGAAGCTGTTGGTGTCTTTAAGCGCCTTTACAACGGGTTCAACCATCGGAAGATAGGGAATATTGAAAGCCGGA
Organism: uncultured Verrucomicrobiota bacterium; assembly: GCA_964612095.1. Taxonomy (GTDB): domain Bacteria; phylum Verrucomicrobiota; class Kiritimatiellia; order Kiritimatiellales; family Tichowtungiaceae; genus Tichowtungia. Next base: position 22,528 of record CAZTEK010000005.1, on the reverse strand, counting down.
ATCACAGCCCCTGTTTCACAGGCGCGCTCGACCAGCTGTTGAGTTGAAGCATATGGCATAAAAAATCCTTTCGTAACTTAACCGAGCCAGTGTGCCGGAAAGCACGCGCGTCCGGAATGGACAGGGACACACTTTCATGTATAATCCTGCAAGATGAAATACATGAGAAGAGAAGCGTCAAACGTCAAACGTCAAAGGTCTGAAGGTCGAAAGTCGGGGAATCAGAGGACGCAAGACGGAGGACAGATTCCACAACTCCCGCACTCCCATACTCCACCACTCCAACACTCCACTCCCCATGATTGAATACGCAATAGCTGCCAAAGAAATGGATCAGATCATGAGCCGTCTGCACCGGCTTTTTGATATCCGCATCACGTTCTTCGACATGCAGGAACACGAGCTGAAATATTTTCAGGTCAAACCGATGTCCGCGTTCTGCTCGCACATGCGCAAAAACAAAGAGCTCGACGCGCAGTGCAATGCATGCGACCGGTTCCATCTGGCCGAGGCCAAACGAATCCGGGACGTTCATATTTATCACTGTCATAGCGGACTCATCGAAGGGATGGTCCCGCTTTACGATCGCCGGAATATATATCTCGGAGCCATCGTCTTCGGACAGTTGCGGGATCCGGCTCATCCGCACGATGAAAAGTGGTCATCCGCTTTAAAAAAGCGCTACAGCGGGCTGCCGGTTTATACGGTTGAAAAAGCGCGCGATGTCGGACATCTGCTCAAATGCGTCAGCGAATCCATCATCGACAACGAACTCATCCGCTACCGCAACAAGCCGTGGGCGGAAGATCTGGAAAGCTATATCGAAAAGCACCTGCACGAAAAAATCACCACCGGACAGCTCGCCGCAGCCGTAGGCAGGTCGGCTTCATTTGTGGCGCATCACTTCGAACGCGAATTCGGCCAGACGCCGCGGCAGTACATTCTGAAACGCCGGATGGAAGAAGCGAAAATCCTGCTCGAAAACGGAACAAGTGTTCAGGCCGCTGCCGAACGCCTCGGGTTTTACGATGCATTTCACTTTTCCAAAACCTTTAAACGGTTCTGGAAAAAGTCGCCCAGCACCTACCGGCCGGACTGAGCTTTATCCAGTTAACTTGCGGACGAAGGCAGAAGTGAATATTCAAAACATCGAGAACCGGACTGCTTTCCGATCCTCGGGTTATCGGTTCTTTATCTCTGTTTCCTCCAAAAAATGTCCTACCTAACTACATCCTCGAAATACTATCTCGTCAACAACCGCCACCCTGCGGGCATCTTAACTTTGTAACAAACCGTTCCGTCCTTCCGGAGCCATTCCATCTCTATCCCTCCGTCCGCTACCGGAATTTTCCCGCAACACCAGTCCAGCGGAAGTTTTTCGGGCACCTTGATTCCGACGGTTTTATTCACGGCGTCAATCGCGACAAGTCCCAACACATCGCGAATTAAATGTACGCAGATGTGCGATGCAAAGCCGTGATTACAACTGGCGCGCGTATCGTGATGTTCCCAGAGCGTGCCGGTGATTTGTGCCATCGAAAGAAAATATCCTTTCATTTCCTTCAGCAGACGGGCTGCCTCTCCGCTGCGCGACAGCAGCTCCATCCGCAGATAATACCCGATAAATGCGTTAGCTGGATGAACCGTATCATACAAGCCGACCTTCTTTCGATCCGGACCGAACTCTTCCAGCAGAATTTTCCAAAGGCCTGGAAAAGTCTCCACCGCAGCCGTCCCGCAAAAAAACGCATAGTACTGACAGACTTCCGTCGATTCACCGGAAAGGTTTAAAACGCCAGAAGCATCCCGCACGGCATTATCGACAAAAAACGTTCCGTTAAAGGACTGATCGCGAACGGTCTGATGAATCCGCTGTGCTTTTTCAAACAGCTCCTTTTTCCCATAAAGCCCCGCAACAGTTTCCAGCATGCGGGCGTAGAGCATATTGGTTGGATAGTTGACATCCTGCGTCAGCTCGTTGGCCTTAGACCACTCAACAAAATTCCAGCCGGGCAGTTTTTCGAGCAATCCGTCGCTGTTTTCAAACTTCTGGAAATACTCCAGCAGGGCGAACACTTTGGTCCGCATCCGGTCGACCAGAAGCCGGTCACCGGTACGCCGAAGATATTCCTCCAACTCAAGCACCAGCCACATGGCCCACTGAGGAATATGCACCCCATCGGGATGCTCGGAGGGGTAGCACATCGGCAACATTCCCTCCGGCAGTGCAGTGAACCGCTCCGGCAGCGCGAAGTTTTCAATGAAGTTATGCTCCACTTTCGAATTGCCGCACAGTAGCGGTTCAACACGACCGGTAAAAAAGCTGTCGCACAGCCAGCCGGCCCGCTCGCGACCCGGACAGTCCATATACAGATCCGTCGCATTCTGACGAAACGTCTGACGCCCCGCCTCGAAGAGCTGATTGAGCTCCCTATCACTGCAACTGAACTCCGCACGACAAGCCTCGGCATTGGCATATTCACGAAGCCCGGCCTGATGCACCGCAGCGGGGCCGTCCAGCACAATGAGCTTCAGATAACGAAAGGTGTAAGGCTCAATGGTCTCCAAATTGTAATCGCCCGGCTGCAATTCATAATAGGCGAGATTCAGCGTGGCGTTGCGACTGAGGTCGATGTCGCCGTTCACTAGAACTTCATCGAAAACCGCCAGCAGCCGAACCGGCCGTTCGCACGCAACATGGAGCTGGATGAAGCCGGTGAGATTGGTTCCCATATCCAGAATCTGATAGCTGTCTGCTCCGCACGCTTCGGATTCTTTACTGAAAGTGCAGGCCTGATAGATTTGGAGAATATCCCGCTCAAATTCTTCCGGCATGAATGACCCGATTCCCTTATAGCGCGGATCGTTCATCCACCAGTAACCGGAACGGTCCACCGGTTTTTCCGTATAACTGACGCACCCGGAAGAGACCTTTCCAACCGTTGGAAGAATCCGGAAATCCGACAGAGCCACGCCGCGCGAAAGCAGTGCTTTCTCCAGCTGCACCTCACAGGCTTCCCCTTTAAATTCCGCCTCGACCCGGTTGCGCCAGTCGTCAAAGCCCGGCGCAATCCGGTACGCTTCCACATACGGACGCTGAAAACTGTAGCGCTCGACTTTCTGAATCCGCTCCGGCAGGCGCAACGCATCGAATCCGCCCTTCCCGGTAGCGGCAACGACCCTTCCAGCCACGGTCAGTTCAGCCAGTAAAAATGAGGGCTGATTCAAATAAGCAAAACTGTGACAGTTGATTCCGACCACTTCGATCGCAATCAGATTGTCGCCGGATTGAATCCGATGGGAAAGATCGAGCTCATCCACGCGATAGAAGCCGTGCGGCCCGCGCGCAGGACCGTGCTGTACAAATTCACCGTTGAGAAAAACCCGGTAAATCGAACTTCCGGTCAACCGCAACAGAACCGGCAGGTTCGCGGAGACAGAAAAAACAGTCCTGAATCCTGCATGAATATTCTTTTCTTCTTCCAACCCTTGGAACCAGACCGGCTTTGCTTCTGAAAACATGTTCTTCCTTCTGTATTAGTGTGCTGAAAAATCCCACTGCCGAAGCAGCGTGCCCTCGTCCTTTAGCAATTTAATCCATTCGACCTGTGCAGGCGCTTTCTTTTTGAGGCCGAGATCGATGCGCAGTCCGGAAAGCGGGGCGGCGGCTTGAATGGCATATAGTATCCACGGGTTAGAAAACGCACAATTGTATTATCTGAAGTCGTAAAACCGAAGTCGTAAAAACCGTTTTATTACTTTGATGAAGAACCTCTGGTTAATATTCCGGAGCCTTTCCGTCTTCCAATGCCTTGTGATTTCGTTGAACGACCAGCAACAGAATCAGCGCCAATGTAGAAAACACACAAGCAGCCAGAAGCGTCAATCGATAATTATGCCCAGAGAAGTCCAAAAGCGGACCTTGGAGCAATCCGATTAATACAGTTGTGATCGATATCAGCAGTGTGCCCGCCGAGGCGAATTGCGCGAACCTCAGTTTTGGAAAAAGAATCATCGGAAGCGAGGCTGTTGCAGTCAAATAAGTACCTGAAATGACCGTATGTAAAACGTAAATTACGCCAAAACTTGTAGCCCCCCTGATAAAAATAAAACCAAAAAATGTCGTTAGTACGAACCCCAGCATCGCAATAATACCCACCTTCAAGGCGCTGAAACGATCAACCATCCACCCGACAAAGAAAGCCAAAATGATTGAAACGGCGTAGGAGAGCGCCGTGAGCTTGCCCAGAACAGCCTTAGGCATGCCTAACGAGTCGGCATACCATTGGGCAAACATGTTGAAGGGATAAAAAGCCATAATTCCCAGCGTCAGGGCAACAAATATCCAGAGATAGTAAGGATGGGAAAAACATTCCACAAAATATACTTTAACATTTGAAATGAATCCGCCGGGATGTTTCCCTGCCGTCTCTTCTGATTGCGGCGGAGGGTAATTCCCTTCCTTCACCATGAAACACATCAGAGCAAACCCGCCGCCAAACAACAGCCCCGTGCCAAGAAATATTTCGAAAAGATGAGTCTCCGTAAGTTTAAAAATCCAATAGTTAAAAATTATTCCGGCCCCGAGGCTGATGATGCGGAAGCAGCCATAAAAGCGCCCTAAAAGTCCATGGGGTACCACGTCGTTTATCAGGCCGGTAAAAATGGCAATAGTCATGATGACGACACATTCAAAGATGATCCAAAAGATACAGAAGAGAGCCAGAACACAGAAGTCAATGCCTGGAGAGATGGAGCCGAGCAAACCACTCAGCTGTGTTCCAAGCCATGGACAGCCGCCTATCCCGATCAGCGCCAGCGCACCGATTGGCGTCGGAATGATCAAGAATGGAATGCGTCTTCCCCAGCGGCTCCGATAGCGGTCGGATTTGAAACTGACTAACGGGCCAATGAATATTCCGATAATAGCAGGTAGTGCGCTGAATAGTATGGACATGGTCGTATCGGAGGCGTGGTGCTGCCTAAGCAGTTCCATGACGCTGGGAAACCCGGCGCGTTCACGCATAGCAATGGCGAAGTCACCGAACAACAGCCAGAAGAAGAGAATGCATAAGCCGCCTGCCGTATAAGTCAAAGTCCCTACTGTTTTGTTTTTCATTCTGTTTTTCCTTTTTGATCCGGAAAAAAGTCAGTTAGTACCAGCACGAGGCATAACACCCTGAATCTTCATCGGTCACTTAAAATAGCCGGGGATTCGGATCAACTGTCGTCCCTTGGCGGCAGGCAGGCGAAAGGAACGCTCGTCAATCCGCTCCAGCGGGGTGTCATCGGGATAACACAGCGCCGTTCGACTCGGACGTGCGAGCCGCAGCACCTCTCCGGCCAAAGCACCGCGCTCATCAATGATGTCAATATCCAAAGCCTTTCTCACGGGTACATAGTGCAACAGCGTGATCAAGAGATCCCTCCCTTGCCGCCGCGGATAGACATTCACGGATGTCGGCAACCCTTCGCCGGCCATCGGGGCCCCGACCCATTCGCGCAGGATTTCAGACCAGATTGTTTTGACAGTGTAGTTGCCGGTTTTTCGATATTCCCGGAAAACCGGATCCGAGAAATAGACGAACCCCTTGCCGGCCACCGCGGCCGGAAAGGACGATGATTTGGCCGCGGGAGGGGTCTGAAAGTGCGAGGAAAACGTGATGTCCGTGCGTCGAAAATACGGCGGCACCCGATCAATCAGTACCCGGGTGCCCTGCCCGCCCTTGACCTGCAGACCGGCAGCGTAACAGACCCGGTCCCCCTCAAAGACCGGTCCCAGACCGTTGCTCCGCCAGTACGTCGGATGGGCAGCAACCTCTCCATGAAACGTCAACGGCAGAAAGTCGAGCGCCCACACACCCTCTTTATCAAACCCTGCGCGGAAGGACAACATGAGCTTCCCTCCCTTTCTCCAGTAGGCTTCCAGCTTTTTTTTCAGCGCCGGTGAAACCACCGTCGAATCGGGAAGCAGAACCGCATCGAAGTAGCTCCAACGGGTCACCTCATCCAGCACCTGCGCGTCATAATGAAATTCCTCACAAAGCAACACTGCCCCTTCATCACTTTGAGCGGCCAGATGATTATCCAATCCTGCATCAGCCGCAGAAACCACACCGATCTGCGGACAGGCCCGGGATCCTGCGTAAAAGGCATCCGCCTGCCTGCACTGGTCATACACCGCCCCGATCAGCGTATATGCCGCCGGATCAAGGCGACCCCGCGGCGGCAGTTGATCCCCCACCGAATTGCCGCCGCCCAACGCCTGCGAACGAAAACATTCATATTCCAAGGCCGGTTGCGGCTTGATGCCTCCGAAATCTCCCCACATCTTCTGGAAACGGCCCGTCATACCGATCCACGGCTTGCCCCAATGGGCCAGCGCGCGGGTGACCCTCGGAAAATGATGATATCCCCAGGCACCCGAAGGCAACGATTCAATCTCGTAATGGGTCATGGAATTATAACGGGCACGCGGCCCGCTTGCCGGCGTGACGCGCACATCGCAGGACGCATTGAAATACACATTGGCTTTCGGCTCGATCGAGTGAACAATCCGTGAAAATTTACGCGCAAACATCCGCTGTGCCAGAGCCTCAAATCTTTCATGATCGCATGCGTCGTTTTTTTCCATTCCATGGCGCGCCCGCAGCTTCAGCGCCGCCTCCGACCAGTCAGCCCCCGGCGCGTGAATGAGAATATCAAAGAACATTCCGTCGATGGATGAATAACGCTCCCCGATTTCACGCACATGAGCCTCGATGTAGTCCTGATACTCCGGATTCACCATACTGAGACCCTTCCAGATGCCTGGATGCCGGTTTAAGCCGTCCGGACTGGTATCCCAGACTGCAAAATAGCCGTCCCGGGTGAGCTGTCGCCATTCGGGATGCCTGGATGCAGCATTCTCCTCCCAGACCACCGTAGTGTAGATCGGTGCCCGGATACCCACCCGATGCAACGCCTCAATCTGCTCTCCGAGCAGATCCCGTCCTTGTAAAGCCGGATGCTGGACTCCGGTTTTCGTCGGATAATAGCACATACCGTGGTGGCATTTGGCAAACACGGTGACACTGTCCACATGGGCCCGACGAAAAACTTCGGCGAACTCCGCGGCATCAAATTCCGCACCAACATCAGGAATAAACGGCGAGGTGTGGAAATCCAAATGAACCTGCCGCCGTGCAAAATCCGCACGCGCGGAGATCGAATTTATAGATTTTTCTCGAGCAGGCATAAAATTTTCCCCTTCTTTCTGATTTTTTCTTTTCTACATGTTTCAGTGCTTCATTCAGTTCAAAAGACGTATAAAGCGGCCGCCGCTTCAGACATTATGTTTCTCACGACGTCTCCTCCGCAAAATCGACATCAGTGCTTTTGCATCCTCCGTGACCTGCTCCGGCGAATCATCTTTCACAAACTCCAGCAGCATAAAGTGATCACGATCTGTCGTGCGGACAGCTGCAACATATTCTTTCCAGCGCTCCGTTCCGTCCGCCAACGGATGGCGAAAAAAGTCTTCCGGCCACTTGAGAGGGCGGATGGTTTCATTCGCCGTATTTTTTTCGTAGGAGCCGATCGTCCAGTGATACACATGGACGGTGCTCAACCGTGGCAGCAGTCCGCGGAGCCCATCCAGACAATGCTCCATGGTGTAGCCGTGGGGCGACTGCCAGGAGAAAAAGACATTTGGATGCGGCACTCGGGCAGCGAACTCAATCGCAGTCTCATTGCGGTCAGTCAGGGTTCCGCCATGAAACTCAAATGTAATTGAGATCCCCTGCTCCGCCGCGAGGTCGGCAATGCGGTTGGTGTCATCCACCACGTTTTGAACAAATGCCGCATCGGCATCACAGGTATTGCGATCACCCGCCCAAACGCGGATCGTCGGCGCACCCAGCGCCACAGCGCTTTCCAGAACACTTTGGAAACTCAGGCCCGCCGCTTCGCTCACACCGACCCGGTAATAGGAGCCGTACGAAGAGACCTCCAGTCCAGCCGCAGCCGTCAGATCACGCACCCGCCGGGCTGATTCAAGATCACCATGCTTAACATGACCGTGACCCCACCACTCGATGCCCTGCAAACCGCCCTGCACAGCAATTTCCAAAACCTCCTCCACGGAACATTTCGCCAGCGTCACAGAACACATCCCTGATTTAATTACACTCATCTCATTCCTTTTCTACCCTTTACGCAACCCGTATTCTTCGACCCTCGACATTCCAGCAGAAAACACTGACCGCTTTTAAATTTAGCTCCTTAAACATTGGGATTTGTTTCGTGCTTGGGTCTTTCGGATTTTGCACTTCCCGTATTTCAGTGAGAAATATGGGCTAGTATCATGTCATTTATGCAATGTCGCATTTTCATTGTAGGACACGCTTCCCGTATTCGGGAGCGTGTGCTCTCCGGCTTGCGCAAAAGACACAAGCTCTCTGAATACAGAGAAGCTTGTCCTACAATACTATATGGTTGACTTGACACTACGCCCTTCCTTTCAACAGTTCCGGTTCAACGGCATACAGGAGCGGTTCATTACGCAACCAGCGCTGAAAATCCTCCAGAACATAATCAGCCATGCGCTGCACTTCGTCGTTAGTGCTGCCGGCGATATGACTGGTCATGTGAACATTGGGCTGTGAAAACAGACGGCTGCCGATTGCCGGCGGCTCCGGATGCTGGACATCCAGCAGCGCAGTGAGGTCGGGACGCACTTCCAGCACATCGAGCATTCCCCCTTCATCGACCTGCGCACCGCGCCCGGTATTGATGAAGGTCGCGCCCTGCCGCATGGAGGCAAAGAGTTCTTTCGTGAGAATTCCTTTATTGGACGGCTTATCCGCCAAATGATTGCTGACGACATAGCCATCACGGAAGGCTTCTTCGATGCTTACAAGCGCATCAATTCCCATCTCCTTCGCCTCGGCCTCAGCAAGATAGTTGCTGGCCGCAACAATGCGCAGATTGAGAGGCCGCAGCAGCCGGAGCAGATGGCGGCTGATGGCACCGATGCCGAGCAGCGCAACGGTTTCACCGTACACGCCTTTGCCGACCGGCATTTCGCTCTTCTTCCAGGGACCCTGCCTGCAAAGTTGCGAGTTGCGGTACGCCCCCTTACAAGCGAGAAGAATCTGCGCCAGACAAAACTCCGCCACCGGAATCGCATTAGCCTCCACCGCATTGCATAACGTGATGCCCCGCTCCAGCAGCGGCTTAGCGAAACCGTTAACCGATCCGCCGGCGTAAAAAACCGCCTTGAGATTCGGCATCTGATTCAGTTGTTCGGCCGTCAGCGGCAACATCCCCCAGCAGGAGAAAATCACCTCGACATCCCGAAGCTTCGGCAATTCCTCCTCCAGATTTTCCGACGTGACACGTACCGGATGGAAATTCGTCAATGAAGCGATCTTTTCAACCCGCTCAGTGCCGTAGATATAGTCGACCACATTCCCGCTGTACCACGGAACATCATCAGCCATCAGTGCTGCATTAATTTTTTTCACCCTTCACCCTGACTTCGTTCTGTTTTGTAGACCGCATCAATATTTTCAACCGGAACATCCGACTCGAACCACTGGCTGGCCATCAGGATATAACCGCCGCCTTGACCCAGGATGTCGATGTAATGGCGCGTTTCCGCTTCGACCTGCTCCGGCGTCGATTGCGGCAGCACAAACTGCGTATCAATGCCTCCATGAAAGCAGAGTTTATCGCCGAAATCGCGTTTTAGACCCTCAACCTCCATTCCCGCCACCTTCTGCAACGGCTCCAGGACATCCACACCGGCCTTGATCAGCGACGGAATAATCTCCCGGACCGCGCCGCAACTGTGCTGCTGGTAGAACGCGCCGTAACGGTGCGCCAAGTCCGTCAGCTTGCGGGTGTTTTCGAGGAAATACTCCTCCCACATCGGCACGCCGAACAGCAGTCCCTGCTGCGTTCCATAATCGTCGTGCGGACGGAGAATATCCACCTGTCCGTCTCCCGCGATCAGGATGCGCTCATAATACTCCAGCTCAAACTGGACAAACCGGTTGTACAGCGCATGGGCGACCTCCGGCTCCAGAATCATCTTTTCGCAGAGCGTCTCCATGTTCATCAGAAACGTCGAAAGTTGAAACGGTCCTTCATGACCGAACTGCAGCGCCTTATCCGGATATTTCGCGCATGTGCGCTTGACGCTCTCATAGTCAAACCAGTCCGGATTGACCCAATTGAAATTCAAAATATCCTCAACGGTCGTCTCTTCACCGAACGGATAGGTATGCACCACGCTGTGTGTTTCACCGCCGCTCTCGCACTCGACCCTCGTGCAGCCATAGACCGTCTCCGTGATTTTTCGGCCGTTCTCTGCCCAGCTCTTCAGCTCCGGGCCGATGTAATCAGGAGAACAGTCGCGGATATCGACTTCGTAGAACTCATAAATCGCTTCATAACCGGAAAGGCTATGCGCTTTAACAATTTTGTCTTTCACATAATCCATCGCCTCAAAATTGACCGGAACCCGATCCGGCTTTTTGCGCTCAATTGTACATCTCACCCGTTCTTTGCTGTTCATGATCAATTTTTCTCCTTTACTATCCACACACTAATGTCCCACATCATAAAAAATGAACTTTATATTGGCTGATCAAAATTATTCGATCAGTTTTTAAATGCGCGCGCTTTACCTAACGCCACGCAAGCTCCTCATAAACCTGATTGTAATAAAGCGCATTTTCGACCGGGGTATTGGCGGGGATATGGTTGCCGACCGCCATGATAAAACCGGGGCATTTTTTGCCGATATCCATGCAGCGCTGCACTTCCGCGCGGATTTGGTCATGGGTCCCGCTCAGCAGAACGCGGGTGTCGGCGTTGCCGATAAAACAGTGGGTCTTTCCGTATTTTTCAGCGATGTACTTCATGTCGGTCACCGGTTCCATTACAAATCCATTCACGCCGACAGCGGCGATGTCATCGATAAACTGTGTGTAATCGCCGTCGGAGGTATAGATCAGTTTTTTGCCGGACTCGTGAATGGGAGCAAATAGCTTTTTATAGTTCGGAAAAATGAATTTCCGGTACCATTCCGGAGCGCAGAACGGACCGGAGGTCCAGACGATATCGTCGTGGATCATCACGACAGGGGCATCGCAATCGGCCAGAGCATTGAAATACTGCTGAATCCAGGAGGCGTACCGGTTGGTCATTTGACCGAACTCAGCGCCATCCGCCATGGCCATAAGCATCATGTCCCATCCGAAGATATCAATGAGTCCGGACATCAGCGAGACATAGATTCCGGTCATATTGACGGTATCCGGAAAGCGCCGGAAAAGCCCCGCGTAGTGATCGTTGTATTCCTTCACCAGCACGGCATGATCACGTTTGCCGTATACGGCCCATGGATCAAAGGCCAGCACCTCATCGGGATCCTTGAAGGGACAGTCCACCTCGTCGTTCCGGTCGATTCCGCCGGAGGCATATTCGGCATGCCCCATTTTCGTGCGGCACTTTTCCAGCACATCATGGTAAGTAAGAATTGACCATTTTATGCCGTAGTCCCACGCCTTTACAAAGCGACCGGCTGCGTCATCCCGTTCCTGCTGCGCCGATTGCAGTGTAAGATGCGAACCGGTAACCGCATTCAGCAGATCCCAATGCAACTCCGGAGAATATTCCGTACGGGGAACTTTCGGCGGCATCTCCAGATTAATCGCCGCCCATCCGTTAGCATAACTCATAACATGACCTCCAATTGTTTTTTCATGATCAATTTTTCTCCTTTAATTTCCATACTCTGAAATTTCGATACTGCCCGATGGTTTGCGTCATCTGCCGAAATCCGATTTTCCCGCCGCCGTGCGGCGGGCCGTAGCGTTCCGGCTCATCATCCGTCCAATCGACACAGATTTTTCCGTTGGCAAACAGCTGGATGCGGTTGCCGTCTTTGATCAGCCGCATCTGCTGCCATCCCTGCGTTCCGGGAGGAATCGCTACCGGCCCTCCGCCGACTCGGTAGAACTTATTGTTTTTTCGGAGGTTGGAATCGATCCGGCCCATCTGATAATTCTCGACATTAGCGAAATACGAAACGTGATAGCTGGTGATGGCACCGCGTATATAATGTGCAAACCGTCCGTCGCGCTTCGGCAGCGCCGGATCGAAAAGATCTTCACCCTGCTCACCGCGCGCGGCGAAAAAAAGGATGGCCAGTCCATGCTGTGACAACGGTTCAAATTCCCACTCGGCAATCAAACTCTCTGGGAAATCCGTTGGACACCAGAAAACCGTGTGCTCAGCGAAATCAATGCTGCGCATCCGCATCGCCCCGTTTTCAAAGCGCACAGCGAGCGGCCCCTCTGCCACCCAGCCGGCGACTGACTCCGGGGAGTCAAGATCGGAGGAATAGAGCAACTCACCGCGCAACGCATCCACATCCAGCGGACAAGGCGGCTCGGAAAAACCGGTCAGTTGGGAATGACGGCCCCGGAATTCGTCCGGTACGGCAGCCTTCATTTTTTCCGGCGGGGTATATCGCGAATCAACCGTCACGTCGGAAACTTTCAGCCGCCCGTCGCCAATTTCAATGGTCGCGACCTCTTTGCCGGTCCACCAGGGAGAGAACGTTGCTCCGGGAACCCGCAACGCAGTTCCGTTTAAATAGGCTTCGGAAATGCCGAGTCCGCTGTCCCACGTGTATTGAAGAAAATAGGTCTCCGGACCCGGCAGATCGGTCATGTCTGAAATGATGTCATGAAACTTTCCCTCAAAGCCCTGGCGTCCGTCCCAGATCCACGCAACGTTGACAGATGAATCAGTCCGGGAAAACGAGATGTCAAAAATTCCCGGCAGCCGGATCAACGACTGGCGGTAATTCTCCTGACCCGCGCCGTTTCGATAAGTCTGATCCACTTGCAGCTTGAAGGTAATCGTCCCCGACCCGCCCATTGCGGGGACAGAGTTTTCGGCCGACAACTTCGCCGGAGCGAGTAGAATTCCAATACAGCCCAACCTCAGCAGAGTCCATTTTATTTGTTTCATGATGCTTATTGGTTTTCCTTTTAATTCCTATATCCGGTCTCTTCCAGGAGCCCCAGCCAAAGCTGCCACCATTGGCGGGTGTCATATTGATCGCCATTGTGGTGCTGGAGGGAATTATCTACTTCGATTTCCGCATTGTGCTCGGGTGCGGGATTGACGGTCAGCGGCAGTTTAACTTCCGAACCATCGGCGCGGTGGAAGGTCTCGCCGCGGTCGTTGCTCCAGGCATAGACGCTGGTGGGGCGGACGTAGCCGGCGCCGTCGAGGCCGGAGATCTGCATATGCACGTGCATGCGACCGGTCTTGTCGAAACGAATACCCCAAGGGTCGCGGCAAAAGTTGTAAAATGGCGGTTGCCAGGCCCAGACCAAAACGCGATCGCCGCTGGAATTGTTCGGCACTCGCCCAGGCAGTAAATTACCGTGCAGCAAATCCAGCCAGGTCGGGTCATGGCGTCGGGCCGATTCGATCACCTCATAAGGATCGCCGCCGATTACCGTCCAGCGTTTCGCGGTGGCGTCATAGCGGTACATGCCCCAGGATTGGAAGCCGGACACATCGGTGCGGCCGTATAGATAGGATTCACCACTGGGGCTTTGCACCAAAACCATGTAGTTCAAGTAGCTTGCCGGGATTGCCCGCGGATCGCGCCTGCGTCCGACGAACTCAAAAGTTGTGATGTTTCCGGGCTCACGGGAGACCCAATACATCTGCAATGGGAAGTCATCGTTGTTCCTATCGCGCGAGATACCCAGCTTCTCCCAACTACCGGGGATATAAAGCTTGGGATCCGGTATGTTGTGCTGGCCGCCGGTAAGATGGATGTAGCCAAGTTCGTCAACGAAGATGGACCAGCCTCGCAGCTTCTCATCGGCACCGTCCAGAATGAAATCCCGGCCTTCCAGGTAAATCTTCTGTTCGTTGCCATCGGCATCGATCCGAGTGATCGGCACGCGATAGAGGTGTTCGTAGTCAGACTTGCGCCAGTCCTTCGCATCCGGATATTGTTTGGCCAATTCAGCGACAATGGCTGAGTATTCATCCACTGGCACTTTCTCGACGCCCTTCCAGGCGACACCCTCACCGACTTTGTAGGTGACGCCCTTAAAATATGCCGTGGAACTGTAGTCGCGGTCTTGCGTCGCTTTGTAGGTGAAGAAGCGTTCACGATCATTGACCGGCACCCGGGTCTGTAACTGCATGGCATCCCAAAACCGACCTGCCTCCATCAAACGTTTCAACTCATCTGACGGCTCATCGATTAAATCCAGCAGTGGGGCGGCGAAGACACGATCAAGTGCATGGCGCGCAGCCTCGTGCTCCGGATCGATATCCAGCAGCGCCCGGGTCAGCGCGTTACGCAGCAACTCCTCCACGCGTGGAGCTTCCACCTTGCCATGCCCGAGAAGTTGTTCCAATACTGCCGCCAAGGCCGGCACGGTCTCGGCGGCCGCCCCCCCCATCGCGGCCAAGGCAAGCGCGGCGTCCGCACGCTCTTTTTCCGGGTTTTCAATATTCTCTATGGCAACAATCATATTCTGCCGAGTACGACTTAGCACGGCGGTGGCCTGAGGATGATCCAGCTTTAAGAGTAGGGTTACGGCCTGCAGCCGACAGTTCGGCTCGTAGAGCGCCGCGCTCAAGATCGGCAGGAAGCTGTCAGCCATGGGCTGCAGTGTCGCCTTATCCTTGCGGGCAAACAGCCGCAAAGCATTTTGCCGGGTAGCGAAGGACAAGGAGGCCAGATCGTTTATGGCGATGGCGCGGCCATCAAGCACAACCACACTATCATCGTGCACATCAGGCGATACCAATGGCTGAGTAACCGCGTGGAGTTGCGCGGCCTCTTCCCCAGTAAGGGCGCGATCGAACCAGACCATGTCGCGCACTGAGCCGTCCAGAGATCCGGATTTGGATTTGTGTGCCAATTGAAACCACGACCCGGCATCAATGCCAATCTGCAGATCGGTTGCGGCGGGCTTGTAACCGATATCGGCCTTGCTGGCAATCAACTCCCCGTTCATATACAATCTGCCTGTTCCGACATATACACCATCATG
Organism: uncultured Verrucomicrobiota bacterium; assembly: GCA_964612095.1. Classification (GTDB taxonomy): domain Bacteria; phylum Verrucomicrobiota; class Kiritimatiellia; order Kiritimatiellales; family Tichowtungiaceae; genus Tichowtungia. Next base: position 7,439 of record CAZTEK010000005.1, on the reverse strand, counting down.
AGGACTTTTAATTGGCATCTCACCCTCACTCATCCTGACGTCCGGCTCAAAGCAATACAATAAATGATGCCACTGACCGATGGCCAAGTTCGGCTTGCCCTCGAAACGATAACGCCCCCCCTTACTGATGACGACCCCCGCATAGTTATTACTACCTCTTAACAGCGCTGTGCCCAATACATCTGCTATTCCACTAGATAAATCAGGCCACCAGGGATTTTTAAATGAGTCTCCCTTACTGTCGCTGGCCACGTCAATCACCTGCTGGTTGCGGATGTACAGCTGAGCCCCCACAGTGGAGACTGGAAACCAATTCCACTTTGGGTTTCGCTTGTTGCCGATCAGCTTCAAGCCCCACCCTCCGTGCATCCAGGATTGCGCGCCAATAACATCCGAACGCAAAAACACCCAACCGCCCATCGAGAATGCCGGAGTCTGGTAGGCCTCATGCTTGGGAATCTCCAGCCACTGATAGGCACCGGTGAAGTCAAGCAGCTGTCGCTGCTCATCCCAGGGCACATGATGAATCACCCCATGATTGCCAGTGGCCGACAGGTCCTGCAAGACCTCGCCGTCGCCCTGGTCAGCTGGCCAGTAGCCAGCCGGTTGCATATCAAGCACACGCTGATAACGCTCGCCGGCAGAAGCTACGGCCTCGTCACGTAACTCGGACGCAACAACCGATTCCTCACGATCAAATTCAGAAGAACACCCGGTAAGCGCAAATAATCCAGCCCCCATTGCCGCAACGGCTGTACAAAACCAATTTCTATAACGTTGATTAAACATATTCGTCTATTCCTTTTTTTTATTGTCATTCGTTGACCGCTAAATTCGGTATCCACTCTCACTGATCAGCCCCACCCAAAGCGCCCACCACTGGCGGGTGTCATATTGATCGCCATTGTAGTGATGGAGGGTATTGTCTACTGCAATTTCCGCATTGTGCTCCGGCGCGGGATTAACCGTCAGCGGCAGCTTGACGGCGCTGCCGTCTGGGCGATGAAAGCTTCCCCCTCCGTCGTCGCTCCATGCATAGACGCTGGTGGGGCGGACATAGCCGGCGCCGTCGAGACCGGTGATCTGCATGCGCACATGCATGCGACCGGTCTTGTCGAAGCGTACGCCCCAAGCGTCGCGGCAGAAGTTGTACCACATCGGCTGCCAGGCCCAGACCAGGGCGCGATCATCGCTGGGCTTGTTTGGCTCTCCACCAGTCGAACAGTTCCCATGCAGCAAATCCAGCCAGGTCGGGTCATGGCGTCGGGCCGATTCGATCACCTCATAAGGATCGCCGCCGATTACCGTCCAGCGTTTCGCGGTGGCGTCATAGCGGTACATGCCCCAGGACTGGAAGCCGAACGCATCGGTCCGTCCGTACAGATAGGTTTCGTTGCCGGGGCTTTGCACCAAAACCATGTAGTTCAAGTAGCTTGCCGGGATTGCCCGCGGGTCGCTCCGGCGTCCGGCGAACTGCAGCGACTCAATGCATTCCGGCTCGGTCGAAACCCAGTACATCTGTAGCGGATACTCATCGCTCTGCTTGTCGCGGGAAATGCCCATCTGTTCCCAGCTGCCGGGGATATAAAGCTTGGGATCGGGCGTGTTGTGCTGCCCGCCCATCAGATGGATATAGCCGAGTTCATCAATGAAAATTGACCAGCCGCGGAGTTTTTCGTCCGCGCCGTCGAGGATGAAATTTTCACCTTCCAGATAGATTTTCTGCTCCTGACCGTCAGCGGTAGTTTTGGTGATTGGTACGCGATAGAGGTGTTCGTAGTCAGACTTGCGCCAGGTTTCGGCTGCCGGGTACTGTTGGGCCAGCTCGGCGACGATGGCCTCGTACTCGTCCTGCGGAACCTTCTCGACGCCTTTCCAGGCAATGCCTTCGCCGACTTTATAAGTGCAGCCGTTGAAATATGCCGTCGAAGTGTAGTCGCGGTCTTGCGGCGCTTTGCAGGTGAAGAAGTATTCGCGGACACTGTCGGTCAACTGGCCGTAAAGTCGCATTGCTTCCAGGTATTGACCGCCATCGATCATGGAGCGCAATTCGCCGTAGCGGGCGTCGTTGGCAAGCTGGGGGTTGTCCAGGTCAATCTTGGCCAGCATCGGCGCGGCGTAGGTGCGTTCAAGCGTCTGGCGTGCCAGCTTGTGCTCCGGAGCGATATCCAGCAGTGCCCGTGTCAGGGCGTTGCGTAGCAGTTCCTCGACGTGCGGGGGTTGGATGTCGGCATCCGGCACGAGCTTGTCGAGGGTATCGGCCAGCGTCGGCACGGCCTCGGCCGCAGCTGCGCCCATTGCGGCCAACGCCAGCGCCGCGACGGCGCGCACGGCATGGGGTTTTGCCTGATCCTGGACGACATCCAGAATCTTGGGAGCAGCCTGTTGCAGCACCGCATTGGCCGCGTCATTATCAAGTTTTTGCAAGAGATTGACGGCCTGCAGCTGGCAATTCGGTTCGGCCAGGGCCGCGGTCAATGCCGGTAGCAGGGTGTCGGCCAATGGTTGCAGCGTCGCCTGATCCTTGCGGTTGAACAGTAACAGCGCCGTTTGCCGGGTTGCCGGCGGCAACGAACCCAATTCATGCGCCGCAATGGCGCGGCCGTCGAGCACAACCACGCTGTCAGTGTAAACATCCGGCGCTGCCGTTGGTTTAGTTGCTGCATAGAGCCGTACCGGCTCCTCCCCGGAAAGGGCGCGGTCAAACCAGACCAGGTCCCGCACCGAACCGTCGAGCGAGCCGGATTTGCTGTCCACTTGAAACCACATTCCGGCATCAATACCGATCTGCAGATCGGTGTCCGCGGGCTTGTAGCCGATATCGTCCTCACTGGCAATCAACGCCCCGTTCAGATACAGTCTGCCGGTTCCGACATATACACCATCCTGAGGCCTTTCACCCAGCATGTCTCCCTGGCTCAGGCTGACGTCGGGCTCAAAGCAATACAGCAAATGATGCCACTGACCGATGGCCAGATTAGGCTTGCCCGCGAAACTATAACGCCCGCCCCTTTGTACGACGACCCCCCCATTGTAGTCACTGCCGACCAACAGCGCGGTGCCCAATACATCTTCTGTTCCTTGTTCCCACAGCACCCAACTGGGGGTTTCAAATGCGTCTCCCTTACTGTCGCTGGCCACGTCAATCACTTGCTGGTTGCGGATGTACAGCTGTGCTCCGACGGTGGAGACCGGAAACCAATTCCACGTTGGTTTTCGCTTGTTGCCGATCAGGTTCAAGCCCGCCCCTCCATGCATCCAGGATTGCGCGCCAATAACTTCCGAGCGAAAAAACACCCAGCCGCCCATCGAGAACGCCGGAGTCTGGTAGGCCGGGTGCTTTGGAATCTCCAACCATTGGTAGGCACCGGTGAAGTTAAGCAGCTGCCGCTGCTGATCCCATGGCACATGATGAATGACCCCATGATTGCCAGTGGCCGACAGGTCCTGTAAGACCTCGCCGTCGCCCTGGTCAGCCGGCCAGTAGCCAGCCGGATTCATGGCCAGTACAGGATTCTGCGAAGCAAGTTCGAAATGAAATCCTTCACAGCTTCCGGATGTCAGGACCACCACTCCAGACATATAGAGCAGAAGCCGGTATTTATGGAATTTCGTTTTCATGATTTTTTCATTTCAAGAAAGAATCTTCCGGCGAACGGCCGCAGCCAGATTCCAGCCCATTTCAGTGTGCCCGTAATCCCCGGGATGAATCAGATCTTTGGTCATTCCGCTGTAATCGGTGAGAAGATCCGCTCCTTCAAGCAGATGCAGATTGCCGGAAGAGTTTTCTGCGGCGATTGCCCGCAGGATTTCGCAATAGTCCGACTGGCGCGCGGGCAGCGCATGCTTATCGGGAATACCCAGCCAGCTCGCCGGTCGATCCACCGGCCGCCGCTCAATGGTGGCATAAAACCGTTCAATCGAATTCATCGCGCTGCTCCGGTTGCAATGGTCTTTTTTCTGTACAGTCGGTAAAGAGCCGCACCTGTTAAACCAATCATGCCGCCGCGAAAATAGTCACTTGAGGTTTTACTGGTTCGGTTGAAATAAACGCCGTCCGTCAGCATAAAAATGAAATAAAACCCGATGACCAGATAGTCGTAAACTCCCATTCTGTAGAGCTGATCCATAAAGTGGTTCCTGTATTGCCGGGCCCGTCACATGCTGAATGGAAAACGAATTTATTAATCTGTGATGACGATTAAAGATAATGTCTTGGGCGGAGATATGACGGATGCATACGTTGATCCTATACGCAATTCGTCAAAAGCGACCGTATGGCTGGTATATATTCGCTATCTGCTTTCCAACCGCTCGACCAGCCACGCTCGGCCACCGTCGTATTCAAAAGGGTTCCCGGCGCCTCGGCAAACAACGCTTCGGTCGGTTCAGAGCACGACGCGGTATGCCCGCTACAGACAGCAATAAGCATTAGAATCAATGCACCATTTTTCATTTTAATGATCCGAACACAGTGTCCACAGTTAAAAAAAAAGGCACCCGAATCGTTTTCGAATCCGGGCGCCATGGAATCTTTTCCTCAGAATAGTTTCCGACGAAGACCCATCGTGATCAGTGCACCGAGGCCCAGCATCCCGATCGTCGCCGGCTCAGGGATCGCTGTGATCGTGAATGTGTCGTTCCCTGCACCCTTGACATAGTTCGCTTTAAACAGGTTTCCATCCACCGTCAGCTCCTGCCCATCACTGATATTTCCAAACACACCCAGTCCCGTAAAGTCACCGGTTGCATCAAGAATGGTATAGGTCGTATTCGGGGTATGAACATACCCGGAACCCAGCGCCAGGTTGAATACGGTTTTGTTGACTGTTGCCGCCTTATTGAACTGGACATTACCAAGCACATTAATCGTGCTGAAGCCTGTGCCATCAATGGTTGCGTTGATGATCGAGCTGCCCGTCGAACTGTTTTCATTGAGGGTAAGTCCGTTGTTGAAATTGATCGTCAAGTCTCCGCCGGTCACATTCAAGGTTGCATTTCCGCCCCAGCGATTCATTTTTGCAATCCCTCCAACCGTGACCGTTCCACTTCCAGACAGATCCAAAATCGCCGTGTCCATTGCATACTGGCCGATATACATATCCGAAGCGAGATTGATTGCTCCACCGCTGAAATTGTAGGTTCCACTTCGATTGACCTGTCCCGCTGTTCCAGTTCCAACCGCCGAAACAAAGAGCCGGCCTGCGCTCACGGTTCCTGCGGTATGGTTAACAACACCGCCCGTGTTATCGTTTGTATTCCCGACATAAACCGTAAAGCTGGTCGCGGATTGAAGGGTCAAGTTCTGACTGATATTGAGAATGGGGGCCGTGCCGGTCCCGCCGACAAATACATGACCCATGTTAGCCGGGCTTGCTGCCGACATGGTCACATCTGCGCCGCTTAACTCAATGCGCGGACTATCATAGGCCTTCAGTCCGCTATCCCAGTTGCCGCCTGTGTTGAAATCGTTATTAACCGCCCCTGTCCAGAATGTATTCGCAGCATAGCCCCCCATAGCCATAAAAACGATACCCACTACTGCAACACCTAATCTCTTCCTAATCTTCATCTCCAATCCTCCTTTTCCTGTTAACTACATAAACGACTCGAGACATCCGAACCTTCTGTGTTTTAAAGTAATCTTACTTTAAACTATTGTCAATTGATAATTTAAAAAAACACCTCCTCATGACCCTCTCTGAAAAACAGATTATTTACACAGCCGCGTGAAACGATTCTTCGCGTCTTCGCCATAAACCGTAACGGGTTCAATAAAAAAGAGGATTTTACAACACATTATTTTCAATATGCTTACGTACAGCCAACACGGCCGCCTGAACGGCCTCATAGGGCAGCACGCCGGAACCGAGGTTAATGAAACTACACCTTTAACACAGGCTGGCAGATCATATTCGCAAACGGATCCATAGGATTTTTCATGCGGCAGAGCAAACGTTCCACCGCTGTCCTCCCGATCCAATTCACATTCAGATCCACACTGGGCGGAGGGGGAATCAGCGGTGAAAGCAGACTTTGCTCGTAATTGCACGAAACGATATCAATATCCCTTCCCGGGATCATTCCGCGCGAATATAATAATGAATAAAGTGCCACCGTGATCATATCCGCATCAACAAACAGACCGGTGGGACGGGGCCTGGCTTTAAGCAACCGATCCAGCCGTCGTCCGAGTTCATCGGGATCAATGGCGACAGTTTCGTTGCTCAAATAATAAAGGCTTTGGTTCCCGTCCAGCACCAGCGGCTCGAGCCCTGCCTGACGGACCGTGTTAATGAATCCATCTTGCCGCCGACGCTGTGCGGCGCCCCCGGCCAGCAGAGCCAGAGCTGTATGGTTTCTGCCCATCAAATACTCGGCGGCCAGCACTCCGATCTGATAGCCATTGTAAGATATATGATCCCAGAACTCTTGACCGGACGTTTCACCGAGCACCTGAACGACCGGCTTTGTCTGCTCACGCACCTCCAGCGGCGGCTCGCCGAGAAAAATGGCGCCATCCACGCAGGACAAATTCAAAGGCAAAGACATTCCAGGTGGAAAGCACTGTGTAATCATTCCGAAACCTTTTTCGGCCAGCGCATATTCAACGGCCAGAGACATTTTTTGATAAAACCCGCCCTGAAAACCTGAATCCTTCAAACCAAACCCAGCAAAAAGCACAAGATTACTTCGTTCCGGATTTTCGGACTTCGGCTTGGGTCCCCGCCGCGATTTATCTGCAGAAGGCGTATAACCCAACTCACGGATCGTGCCGCGGATCAGGTCAATGGTTTTCTGGGTGACGCCGCCCCGGTTATTAAGTACGCGCGACACTGTATAGCGGGATACCCCCGCAGCTATCGCAATATCCTCAGTCGTTAAATTCGTTTTCTTCGCCATGAGCAAAAAATGTAACCCTACATTATCACTTTGTCAATCCAATCTGACCGACCTGAGAAAAAGGCGTCCGTCCTTTCTATGTGGGACTGTCAACACCTCGGCTAAAATCCTTTCCTGTTTTTTCAATAAGACTGCCCGGTTGCTTTGAATGTGCGCTCGATTAACCGAGCGAACCACCTTCTATCCGTGCGGGATGTTATTCCCTGCCACCTAAAAGGAAAGGGGTCACCCATTAGAGGTTCCGGTCAAACACAAAAAACCCTTCCATAGCCGTCTCTCAACGGCCTGCTAATTTTCTTTTTGTTGATCGGTCTACGTCGCCTCCATCACTCAAACGTCTAAGTTACAGTCTTGGTTTTCGTCACGTGGTTTAATCAGTCACCCATCTGGATCTCGGATGTCGGCGACGGAGGCAACCACCCCCGTTTCATGCCGCATCCACATTCCGCATTCGCGGAACCAGAAAACCTTTTGTACCCGCCCACCGCCTATTCAGTCACTTAGGTTTCCCTTGCGGGTTTCCAGACCCTTTGAGG
>CAZTEK010000004.1:0-28801 GCA_964612095.1 uncultured Verrucomicrobiota bacterium | reverse complement strand
CTGCATCATAAATTTCACGCACTTTGCCGCTGCGCGGCGCGGGGATTCCGGGAATCACTATTTTCGTCAAAGCCTGACTCATACTCACTCCTGCAAAGGGTTAAACAACAAAAGGGGAAAGTTCACGCAGACGTTTTACAACTTTCGGCAGTTCGGTCAATACCGCATCGACGTCTTTATCGATATTATAGGTGCTGAGGCTGAATCGAATCGAGCCGTGCACAGAAACGCCCGCCACATTCATGGCGCGTAGAACATGCGACGGCTCCAGTGATCCGGAAGCACAGGCCGAACCGGTCGAAGCGCAAATTCCACGATCATCAAGCATCAATAAAATAGATTCCCCTTCAATACAATCGAAGCTGATATTCGTCGTATTCGGCAACCGGCTTTTCGGATCGCCGTTTATCCGCGACCCGGGACAAGTTTCAAGAATTCCTTTTTCCAGTCGGTCACGCAGTGCTTTGACGCGCGTGTTTTCTTCGTTGAGGTGCTTAGCCGCCAGTTCACAGGCGACGCCAAGACCGACGATATACGGCACGTTTTCGGTGCCGGCACGCCGCCCGCGCTCCTGATGTCCGCCGAGAATCAGCGGTTTCACTTTGGTGCCGCGCCGGATGTAGATGGCACCGACCCCTTTGGGCGCATGCAACTTATGGCCGGAAAGCGAAAGCATATCGATCGGCAGGTCGCATACTTTCATCGGAATCTTGCCGACAGCCTGTACGCCGTCGGTATGAAAAATTCCGCCCGCTTCATGCACCATTTCGCCAATCATCCCAACTGGAAAAATCACGCCCGTCTCGTTGTTCGCCCACATAATCGAGGTCAACGTTTTCGAGGTCTTCACTTCGCGCCGTAACGAGTCGAGATCAAGCCGTCCGAGCTGATCCACATCAATTTTAGTCAGACGAAATCCTCGATCTTCAAGGTAATGGCACGGGCCTGAAACGGCGGCGTGCTCTACTTTTGAAGTGATGATGTGCGGCGGCTTATCCATCGCTTCCGCGCCGCCGCGAATGGCGAGATTATTGCTCTCCGAACCGCAACTGGTGAACGTGATTTCTTGCGGGTCAGCCGCACCAACCAGCGCAGCAACCTGCTCGCGGGCGGCTTCCACATATTTTTTTACCTGCCCGCCAAAGGTGTGCATGCTGGACGGATTGCCCCACAGTTCCGTCAAAAACGGCATCATCGCTTCGCGCACTTCGTCCGCGATCTTCGTCGTGGCATTGTTATCGAGATAAACGGTTTTCATAGTTTTAAGTTCTCAGTTTCTAGTTTCGAGTTGCGAGTTCACATTCGGCACTCAGGGTTTTTTACAGAAAACTCTGAACTGGGACCCGAAACCCGGAACTCTTTCTCTATTTAACTTCCTCAACACGAATATCTTCCGACACATTGTCTTTCAGCCGCGCTTCGACCACATCCTTAAGCGTAATTGCCGAAACCACACAGCCGGAGCAGGCACCGCGAAACCGCACCTTAACCGTATTACCATCTACATCGATCAACTCCAGATCGCCGCCGTCCTGACGGAGTGCCGGACGGATTTCACGATCGATCACATCTTCGATCAGATGAATCCGTTGCAAGTTCGTCAGCACTTTCTTTTCCGGCACAGCAGTCGCCGCTTGTTCGCCGTGAACGCGGTTGATAATTTTCTGCAATTCCGGCAGACAGTTGCCACAACCGCCTCCCGCTTTACAGGCATTGGTTAGTGCTTCCAAGGTTTGGACATTATTTTCACGGGTGACGCGCTCAATTTCTTTATCTGTTACGCCAAAGCAATGACAGACTACTTCTCCCTCGAGTTCCTTGTCCCATTTTTTACCGGTGCGATAGTTGTAAATCGCCGCTTCGAGTGCCTCACGTCCCATCACGGAACAATGCACCTTTTGTTTCGGCAGGCCTCCGAGGTATTCCGCGATATCCTTGTTGGTGATTTTTTCCACCTCGTCGAGCGTTTTGCCGATGATCATTTCGGTCAACGCCGAGGAAGAAGCAATCGCGCTGGCGCAACCGAAGGTCTGGAACTTGGCTTCCTTGATGCGGCCCTGATCATCCAGCTTAAACATCAGCTTCAGCGCATCGCCGCACGCCAGCGAGCCGACCTCGCCGGTTCCATCGGGGTTATCAATTTTCCCGACATTGCGCGGGTTCTTAAAATGATCATTAACTTTGTCTGTATAATCCCACATATGAACCTCTCTGGATTACTGGAGCACTGGATTATTAGGAAATCGGATTTCTGGAGTATTGGAGTTTTTAAATAATGAGTCAACGACTCCTGTTTATTATTTTCAACACTCCACCAATCCAACAATCCACTACTCCATTCTTATAATTTGAGCATTCGTTCTATCGAACCGACTGCGCGGAGGGCGATTTCCTTCGGTACGGTCACTCGGTACTTCATGTCCTGAAGCGACCAAAGAATCTTTTCGAGCGTGATCTTCTTCATATTCGGGCAAACCGCACGATCTGGATTGACCGGATAGAATTTTTTGCCCGGATTTTCGTTCCGCAGGCGGTAATTGATACCCAGTTCGGTGGCGATGATGAATTCCAACTGATCCGAGTCCTGCGCGAAGCGGCACATCTGCCCGGTCGAAAGCAGTTCGTCGGCCAGATCGCGCACCGGTTTATTGCATTCCGGATGGGCCAGCACCAGCGCGCTAGGATGCTTTTCTTTCATTTCCAGCACATCGATATCGCGAATGCGTTCGTGCGTCGGACAAAAACCATTATAAAGAATCAGCTCGCGCCCCAGCCGTTCGGCGACAAACGCGCCGAGGTTGCGGTCGGGAACGAAAATAATTTTCACGTCGCCAAGCGACTGCGCCACCTTGATCGCGTTCGACGATGTGCAGCAGATATCGCTCTCCGCCTTCACTTCCGCCGAACTGTTCACGTAACAAACCACCTTCGCGCCAGGGTGTGCCCCCTTGAGCTCGCGCAGCTTATCCGCCGTCACCATGTCGGCCATCGGACAACCTGCGTTCGGATCGGGGATCAGAATTGTTTTTTCCGGTGAAAGAATCGCGGCGGTCTCGGCCATAAAATGGACGCCGCAAAAAACCACCACTTCATTCGGAAGCGTTGCGGCCTTACGGCTCAATTCAAGCGAATCGCCAGTAAAATCAGCAATTGCCTGCACTTCATCGACCTGATAATTGTGCGCGATAATCACCGCGCCGCGCTGCTTCTTCAGCTCCAGAATTTGCTCTTCTATCGTTTCCATTGGGCAAGATTCTAACCACGAATCGCCGCGAATGAACACTAATTTCCGATTCGGTTGAAAACAGCGATCTATTTGTCGTGTTTCCAACAAATAAAATCCACGAAGAACCGAAAAAGCTGACCAGTAGCCCCTTGCGGGACGCTTACAAAATTACCCGCCCTCGGTGCGGAGGCGCGGGTCGAGGGCGTCGCGTAGAGCGTCGCCGAGCAGATTGAAGGCGAGGACGAGTCCAAAGATCGCCACCGTGACAAAAGTCATTTCCCACCAGACGCCCTGCCAGAGTCGCATCCGCGCACTGTTGATCATGACGCCCCACGAAGGTTCGCTAATGACGCCAATACCCAGGAAGCTCATAAAAACTTCGGTACTGACTGCGGCCGGAAAGCGCAGTGTGAAGGTGACGATGATGACGTGAAAAACATTGGGGAGAATGTGGCGGAAAAGAATTCGTGGCCAACTTAGGCCTAACGCTTTTGCCGCCATGACATAGGCCTGCTCTTTGTGCTTAATTACTTCGCCGCGAATCAAACGGCAAAGTCCAACCCAGGTGGTGAGTCCGATACCGAGATAGATTCCCAGCAACCCCTTCCCGACAACCATAGCGATGGCGAGAATAAACAAAAGGCCCGGCATGGAAGCCACGGTGGAATAAAGCCAAACGACAAAGCTATCCACGCGTCCGCCGAAGTAACCCGCAAGACAACCAAAGAAAACGCCGATGGGAATGGCGATGAGCGCAGTGATGATGCCGACCTTGTAGGCGATGCGTGTACCCTGAATCAATCGCTGCATCACGTCACGCCCGAGAGCATCGGTTCCCATCCAATGTTTGGAAGACGGCGGCTGATAAGCCTGATTGAGATCGGTCTTCTGATAAAAAGCGGTCTGATCTTTTGCCTGATAGTAGCGATAGACCACTTCGCCGTAGATGGCCAGCACCGTGTAAAAAACAACGACGCCGAGACAAACCATCGCCAAACGGTTCTTCTTCAACCTCCGCCAGGCATCAGACCAGAGCGAGCGGCCCCGCTCTGCAGGATTCAGGGATCGGGTGTCAGTTGTCAGTTGGTCGTTCATTTTAATTTCACCCGCGGATCGACCAGCGCATAGCAAATGTCGGTTAAAAGATTAGCGATAACGAACATGACGGAACCCACCAGCACGATGGCGCGAACGACATCCACGTCGGACGAGTTAATGGCATTGATGCCAAGATATCCAAGCCCTGGAATTCCGAAGAAACTCTCAAGAAGCAGGCTGCCGGTATAAAGGAACGGAATGGCGATGACGGTGTTGGTGATGATGGGAATCATGGCGTTTTTCAAAACATGCTTGAACAGCACGCCGCCACGGCTGACGCCTTTGGCTTGCGCGGTGCGGACATAGTCACGGTGCGCTTCGTCGAGCATGATGGTGCGATAAAAACGCAGCTCGGCGCCAAGTCCGCTGAAGACGCCGATCAGCACCGGCAGAATCAAGTAGCGCGGATCTTCAAAGCCCCAGACTGGAAACCAGCCGAGTTTAAAGCCAAGTAAATACTGTCCGCCGACAATCCAAACGAGATAATTGACGCTCATCAGCGCGACAGAAAAAACCACAAAAAATCGATCCACCCACGTGTCGCGCCAGAAAGCGCAAAAAAGCGAGAGCATGACGGAGGTGATCAGCCCGACAAAGAAAATCGGCACGGTAAGCATTAGTGAAGGGCCGATTCCGTCGAGGAGAAGCTTGGAAACCCGCTGATTCGTGCTGTGCGACACACCGAAGTCAAAATGCGCGAGCCGATTGAGATAGAAAAAAAACTGCGAATCAAACGGGTTATTCATCACCCGCCGCAATTTGACAGAGCGAATTTCCAAAGACTGAGCCGCCGTTCGGATGGCCGGTTTTTCCGAACCTTGGAAAACTTCCCGAGCGATCTTCCAAGAATTGGAAACGGCGACTTTTGTTTCCAATTCATATTTACAGTCTGTACGCAGAGCAAATTTTAGCGGAAGGGCATACTCGCCGCCCGCCGGAAGAACAATCGCACCGTTCGTCCAGACAACACCGTTTTGTTTTTGCCAGTCACCCGCCGTGCGTTCAAACTCTGAATCGGCATAAGCGCGGGTTTTCGTTTGAGTCCCAAAGAAAAGCGGCTTATTGAAACCGCGCTGTTCGTCAAACGCTTCGAGCGTATCGGCCTGAGCATGCGGACCGAGCACCTGCTGAGCCGGACTGCCGCCGACGATATTGAACAGTATAAACGTGATCAGGATGACTCCGAACACCGTCGGGATCATCTGCAGGATTCGCTTGCCGATATAACGAAGCATCAATTTTTCCTCCCCTGCTTCGCTTTCCATTCATTCCATGCGGCGTTGTCGATGCGGCGGTATTTGGCCATGGTGTAGGGAAAGTCGTGAAGGCTGTAATTTTTCAGCCAGTTATGAATAACCGCGAAATCCATCGGCTGATACAGGAAAACCCACGGGCAGTCTTCAATCACGATATCCACCATCTGCCCACAGAGACGGTCCTTCTCCGAGCCGGGAAGCATGGTGCGCAACTGATTGTAGAGTTTATCAAATTCCGGATTCACATAATTGGAGTGATTCGGCCCGGGCGACACGTTAGCGCCGCAGAAAAGCTGAAGAAAGTTTTCAGAGTCGGGGTAATCAGCAACCCAACCGAGCTTGAAGATCTGCGCCTGGCGCCGATCCAGCTTATCGAGGAAAGCCGGCCAGTTGTTATAGCTGGCCTTCAGCACAATCCCGATTTTATCGACCATGCCGACCATCAGTTCGACAGACTGCCGTGTATCGGGCGCCGCGTCGCCAAGTTCAAGAGTCAGCTCAAGTCGCCGTCCGGTTTTCGGATCGATGCCGTTTGGATAGCCCGCTTCGGCCAAAAGCCGCTTGGCATTTTCAAGGTTGAACGAATAGTCGGTCGGCTTGGGTTTAAATCCGGCCAGCGGGTCGGGCAGCGGACCATAGACCGGCGTGACGCGACCGTTGTAGTACTGAACCAGCAGCTCAGGATCGAACGCGCACGAAAGTGCCTGCCGGAGTTTTTTATTTTTACCGACAACCGGATCATCCAGATTAAATCCAATGTACGAGAGATAGAGCGTGGGACTGGAAAGCAGCTTGACGCCCTGCTCTTTCATCTTATCTGCCAAATCACGGCCGGGCGTGACAACCGCACTCCAATTGTCGCGAGAAATAGTTCCGTAACTGAACTGTCCCGATAAGAACATCATCCACGCCGTTATGGGATCGTCCACCACGTACTGAACGATGCGATCAACAAAAGGAAGCTGTTTGCCTGCGTCATCCAGCAGTCCGGCGGCACGGGCTTCTTCCGAGCCGCTGGACGGATAGAGTTCAATACGGCCGGTTTCTTTCCACTTCGGATTGCGGACAAATTCGATGCGATAGTTGTTTTTTTGCGATTCAAGAATGTACGGCCCGGTGCCGACAGGATGATTAACAAAATCGCTACCGTACCGTTCAACCGCCTCGCGCGGCACAGCGAACGCATAATTCATGGCTAAGATCCACAACAGTTGCGGATAGGACTCTTTAAGCTTAATCTGAAACGTATAACGATCCGGCGCACGCAGACCTTCGACCGGAGCATCATAATTCGTCGGCGCGTCGCCTGACGATGCGGCGCGGAACTCATCGAGCCCAGTGACGCGCCCGTTAAAGGCCCAGTAGCCGGAAGAGGCCACCTTCAAATCGGCAACACGCTTGAGGGAATAGACAAAATCCTCTGCCGTCAGCTCGCGGCCTTTGCCGCCCGGAAAACAGGGATCGTCTTGAAAGAAAATGCCTTTGCGGATTTGGAATGTATACGTAAGTCCATCGGCGGAAATATCCGGCATGGCGGTGGCGAGCATCGGCTGAAGTCGGTACGGCCGGTCTAAAAACGAATACTCCAGCAACCCTTCATAGATGCGGCCTACCAGCATAGAGGACGTAACGTCACCGGCACGAGCTGGATCGAGACTCTTGATGCGCGACGTCTGTCCGTAGAGAACCTGTTCACCTTTGAAACGCAGCGTATCGAGGTCGTTCCGTCCGCAGGCGGACAGGAATAAACAGAAGAATATCGAACAAGGGATGATGAATAACGAAGTGAATTTACGCATAACTCTTACTTCATCATTCGGAGTTCCTTGCTCGATATGGGAGACGCCGCCGTTACTCCACAGGGCTGACCGGCATTTGCGCCGGAGCCTGAGGTATCGCAGACTGTTCCATCGGAACGGGCTGCTCGATCTTGGCACTGTCCATGAGCGACTCACTGGCGCTGCCGGCAAAAAGCATACCGAGAATCAGTGTGTTTAATAAGAATATCCCACCAATCACGACAGTCGCTTTAGTAAGCACGTTACCAGCCCGCGCACCGAAAAGTGAATCGCCGCCGCCAGAACCAAACGCAAGGCCAAGCCCTTCGTTTTTTGATTTTTGCAACAGAATCAAACCAATCAGCGCCAAGCTACACGCGGCTTCCAAAATAATAAGCAATGTACGAATAACAGCCATTTTCAAACCTCCGAGGAATTAGGCTTTGGACATTAGGCTTTAGGAGCACCGGTTGCCAAACAAATTCACCGGTCTAAAACCTAAAGTCTGCCGTCTAAAGCCTTTTTTGTTACATACCTGCTTTAACGATATCGATAAAGGAGCGGGCTTCCAGCGCCGCGCCACCGATCAACCCGCCGTCGATATCGGGCTGAGATAGCAATTCCTTGGCATTCGAAGCTTTCATGCTTCCGCCGTACTGGATACGCAGGCCTTTGGCCGCTTTTTCGCCGACCATGTCGCGAATAATCCCGCGAATAAAGGCATGAACTTCCTGCGCCTGTTCGCTGGTTGCCGTTTTGCCGGTGCCAATTGCCCAAACCGGCTCATACGCCACCACCACATTTTCAAACTGTTCGGCGGTAATATCAGCCAAACTGCCGCGCACCTGAGCTTCAACCACCTTTTCGGTGTTTCCGGCTTCACGGTCGGCCAGCTTTTCACCGACACAGACGATTGGGCGCAGATTTTTTTCGAGCGCCTTTTTGACCTTCCGGTTTACCCAGTAGTCGGTTTCTTTGTAGTATTCACGGCGCTCACTGTGGCCGAGAATGACGTACTTGACGAACAACTCTTTAAGCATGGTGTGGGAAATTTCGCCGGTGTACGCTCCGTCGTCTTCCGAGCTCACATTCTGGCAGCCCAGCTTGATCTGGCTATCAGTCAATACATCGCTGATGGATTTAAGCGCCGTAAATGGCGGACAAACTACAACTTCAACTTCTGTACATCCAGCCAGCTCGGCGTGAATACCCTTAGCCAACGTCACCGCATCGGCAATCGTCTTGTTCATCTTCCAATTGCCCGCAATAATTTTCTTACGCATTAGATTCTCCAGTTTGATTTTAAATTTACTTGTCGGTCAGCGCGGTAACGCCAGGAAGCTGCTTGCCTTCGAGAAACTCAAGGCTCGCGCCGCCGCCGGTGCTGATATGGGTCATCTTGTCGGCCAGGCCGCTCAGGTTGACTGCGCTCACGCTGTCGCCGCCGCCGATGATACTAACGCTATCGGAATCGGCTACCGCCTGACAAACCGCGAACGTGCCTTTGGCGAACGGAGCCATTTCGAAGCAGCCCATCGGGCCGTTCCAGACCACAGTCTTGGCCTTGGCGATTTCCGCGCAATAGAGCGCGATGGTCTTCGGGCCGACATCCAGCGCCATCCAGCCGTCGTCAATATTTTCGCCGACCACTTTGGTGTTAGCGTCGGCACCGAACTTGTCGGCCGCGAGGTTGTCAATTGGAAGCATCAGCTTGACGCCTTTGGCTTTGGCCTGAGCAAGAATTCCCTTAGCCATTTCCACGCGGTCGTCTTCGACCAGCGAATTACCGACTTTGAAGCCCTGCGCTTTGTAGAAGGTGTACGCCATACCGCCGCCGATAAGAATGGCGTCGCACTTGTCCATTAGGCTCGTGACGACATCGATCTTGCCGGAAATTTTCGCGCCGCCGATGATGGCAACGAATGGTTTTTCGGGGGCTTCAAGTGCCTTGCCGAGATAATCGATTTCTTTTTCCATCAGGAAGCCGGCGACATTCTTTTTATAGAATTGGCAGACAATCGCGGTCGAGGCGTGAGCGCGGTGCGCGGAACCAAAAGCGTCATTACAGTAGATTTCGCCGTCGCCGAGTTCGGCCAACTTCTTGGCGAGTTCTTTCTGCTTGGCCTTCATTTCAGCCTTAGCAACTTTCTTCTGCTCGTCCGTAGCGTCATCAGCCAACTTGGCTTTACCTTCTTCCTCTTTGTAGAAACGGGTGTTTTCGACCACCATGATTTCGCCAGCCTTGAGAGCCTTGGCTTGAGCAATGGTTTCAGCACCGACGCAATCCGCACCGAACTGAACCGGCTTGCCGAGCAATTCTTCCAGTTTGGCGGCGACCGGTTTCAGGCTAAATTCGGCTTCGTAGCCTTTGCCCTTCGGACGACCGAGATGGCTCATCAACACAAGCGAACCGCCCTTTTCGAGCACATATTTGATCGTCGGAATGGCGGCAGTGATACGAGTAAGATCACCCACTTTGCCTTCTTTAACCGGCACATTGAAATCCACACGCATCAAAATCCGGCGGCCCTTCACATCCACATCACGAATCGTCATTTTCTTCATAGCAGTATTCCTTTCCAAAGGTTGAAAAATGAGCCCCGAATATAAGGAAAAAAAGGCCGGAGTCAATCTGACTCGGCCCCTGTTTTTCCGAGCTTTGGAAAAATAAAAAGCCACTTAGGAATCCGAAGCATCAGTCCTGATGAAAGCCGATTCGTCTTTTGGGTAGCTCGGGCGGCGGAGCCAGCAAGGGCTGAAGCTGTTCCCAGATCAATCCAAGCGCTTGATCATGCTCCAGCAGGGTTTTATCAATTTCCGCCAGCCGTTTCAGGATCGCGGCATTGGCGACAAGCTGTTCGCGCATCCTGACAAAGGCCCGTATCACAAACAGGCTCATCGCCACCGCTTCCGGACTGTTCAGCACCATAGCCGCCATCAGCGCGCCATGTTCGGTGAAAGCTCTCGGCAAAAACCGCGGATCGCGGTGCTTCTGGGAACCGGTCACAGTTTGTGACCGGTTAATTTTATCCTGTTCTGTTTCAACATGTTCTGATGAACCTGTCGCAAATTGCGACCGGTTCGCCGCATCTGATTCACCCTTGTTTAAGGTCGCAAATTGTGACCTTAAAGAATCAATTTCTTCATCCGCAGCGGGTTGCAAACTTGAAGTCACAAATTGTGACTTCAAGTTGAGCCACTCCTGAACGGTCAATTGAAACATTAAATCTTCAGGAAATCGGTCGGCATTACGTTTCACCGCCTGATTCAGCACTTTGGTCTGAACTCCGTAAAGTCCGGCGAGATCGGCATCCAGAATCACCTTCTGACCGCGCAGAGTTAAAATCAACGGTTCAATTCGTACCGGTTGGTTCATCGCATCTCCTGTTTCCGAACAGTATAGTTCAAAAATCTTTCCAAGCTTGTACGGCATTGTTCTGTTCTTTGGAAGATAGTTTTTAATCAGAAAACAAAAAGCCGCCCCGGATACCGGAGCGGCTTTTGCACTGAATCGGTGTCAGCTTACTTGCTGATCACTTTGATCAGGTCGAGAACTTTGCAGGAGTAACCCCACTCGTTGTCGTACCAGGCAATGACTTTGACGAAGGTCTTGTCGAGCTGGATGCCCGCTTTGGAATCAAAGATCGAGGTGCAGGATTCGTGACGGAAGTCCGTCGAAACCACGTCGTCTTTGGTGTAAGCGAGAATACCTTTGAGCGCGCCTTCAGAAGCTTCCTTCATCGCCGCGCAGATTTCTTCGTAGCTGGCTTCTTTAACCAGTTCGCAGGTCAGGTCAACAACCGATACGTCGGAAGTCGGCACACGGAAGGCCATGCCAGTGAGTTTGCCTTTGAGCTGCGGAATCACCACGCCGACCGCTTTGGCTGCGCCGGTGGAAGACGGGATGATATTTTCGAGAATACCGCGGCCGCCGCGCCAGTCCTTGGAGGAAGGAGAGTCAACGGTCTTCTGTGTGGCAGTGGCAGCGTGAACCGTGGTCATCAGACCGCGCTTGATGCCGAACTTGTCGTTCAGAACTTTAGCGACCGGAGCCAAACAGTTGGTGGTGCAGGAAGCGTTGGAAACGATAGTCTGACCGGCATAGCTGTCGGTATTAACGCCGCAAACGAACATTGGAGTGTCGTCTTTGGACGGAGCGGAAAGGACGACTTTCTTCGCGCCAGCGTCGATGTGCTTCTGAGCCGTTTCCTTGGTCAAGAAGAAGCCAGTGGATTCAACAACGACTTCAGCGCCGATGTCGCCCCATTTGAGGTTCGACGGATCTTTTTCAGCTGTGATGCGGATTGCTTTGCCGTTGACGACCAATTTGCCGTCTTTCACTTCGACCGTGCCGTTGAAACGACCGTGTACGGAGTCAAACTTCAGCATATAAGCCAGATAATCTACATCCAGCAGGTCATTGATGCCGACCACTTCGATGTCTGTGCGATCAGCAGCAGCGCGGAAAACCATGCGGCCGATGCGTCCGAAACCGTTAATACCAACTTTAATAGCCATTTTCTCTCCCTTTTGCTTTTAGCCCCAGCTAGGGGCCATTTGTTAAAAAATCCCGCGAACCCTACCGGAACACCCCCAGAGCGTCAATCCTCCACACCCACAAACTTGACACCCTAATCCAAAGCCTTAACACTCTCTGCCACTAAAGGAATTTTTATGATTAAACGTTCTTACCTGCTCACAAAAGTTATGGGAATCCCTGTACGGGTGCATATTACGCTCGTTATCTTGCTGATTTTTGTCGCCCTAAAATTTGGAATTGGCGGGATTCTTTATGCGGTCGGCATATTGGTCAGCATTGCCGCTCACGAACTGGGTCACTCATGGGTCGCTATTCGCAAGGGATGTCGCGTTCGCGAAATTATGCTGTTGCCGATCGGCGGGGTCGCAAAAATGGACAGCATCCCCTCACGCCCGATGGATGAATTTCTGGTGGCTGCCGCCGGGCCGCTGACTAGCCTTATACTGGCCGCTCTCTTCGGATGGATCGGACGCTTCGCGTTCCCTTTCCTTTCCATGTGCTACGTAAACCTTATGCTGTGCCTCTTCAACCTGCTGCCATCATTTCCAATGGATGGCGGACGCATCTTCCGAGCTTTCATGACACCAAGACTCGGACGGCTTAAAGCCACCGCGCTAGCCGCACGTATCGGACGGATCATGGCCGTTGCTGGTGGAATCTGGGGTCTGTATTGGCATGATTATTTTTTGGTTCTTATCGCCATCTTCATCTATCAGGCGGCAGGCGCAGAATACCGCGCGGTCTATATGCAACAGATGAGTCAAGAATGGTTCACGGCAGGCCAACAAGTCGACGTAGAAGTGAGCCCGCCGCCCTACGCCCGCAAAAAGCCCCCGTTCTGGTCTGAGTGGAGGAACAAAACAAACGCGTTTTTCAACGATCTGTTCAAAAATTGGCAATGAGGCTTTTTGGAGTGCGGTCGCAAGCGAAGTGCGAGGCCGCTCTCAAAGCTCCGTCGCACTGCGTTTGCCGGAGCACTCCAGAACCTATTCCACAATCGCTCGGTAAACGCCCTGCGTGTGATCGGGCTGCCGGTTTGGATAGCGGAAGAAAAGATCCCAAACAATCAGAACAGCCAGAATCAAACCAGCGGTCGTTAGCGTCGTGATCCAAAACCTTTTACTAAATGTCGGATTTTTCATCAGATGCTGAAATCGGCGAAATCCGCTATTACGGCTACGCCGACGATGTGTATTGGAAATATCCGGACTGACCGCCTCATCGAATGTTTTTTGGTGGCGCCGATGCCGACGGCTCTTCGGCGGCTCCGGAGGTTTAGCCCAGGGCGATTCTTTCACTTCGTAAATGTCGGATGAAGCCATAGTTCCGGCAGAATAATGATTCGCACCAAGTTTGACAGTGTTTTTTATCGAAAAACAAAACCTACCGCTTACTCATCAACCACCAAAAGGCTCCGGCAGCCAATAAAATAAACACACCAAACCCCAGCGCCACAGCCTTCCACCCAGAAGATCGATGGTGC
Source organism: uncultured Verrucomicrobiota bacterium (assembly GCA_964612095.1). Classification (GTDB taxonomy): domain Bacteria; phylum Verrucomicrobiota; class Kiritimatiellia; order Kiritimatiellales; family Tichowtungiaceae; genus Tichowtungia. Next base: position 15,420 of record CAZTEK010000004.1, on the reverse strand, counting down.
CGGCCTTGCTGATGGTGACGATGATGCGGAACCACTTCACCGCCGGTAGCCCGCAGATACTCATCCCGACGCTGAGAAACCGCCGAGCGCCTTTTTCGTCCCTGATCTGCCGACTCCCTTGCTTCGTAAATATCAGAGGACATGATCAATCTCCTCTACCATTTTCGTAATTACGCCACGCCGAGATTCAATAATGCCACGAGCGGCTTCGCCGAGTTGAGTGCGAATTGATGGATTAACCAATAGCTCCTCAATAGTTTTTTCCAATGTTTGGAAATCAGCGACCTGTCGCAACGCTTTCGCCGCGAAAAAATCATCCATAATTGACGGGAAGTTTTCCATATTCGGGCCGACGACAATCGCCTTGCCAAAAAGCGCCGGCTCAATCGGATTCTGCCCACCATGCTCACAGAGACTCTTACCAACAAAAACTACATCCGCAACGGCATAAAAGCTCATCAGCTCGCCCGTAGTATCCACGACCAAAACATCCGCTTTCGACGCACCCCGCGTGCGAAGCGAGCAGGTGAACCCTTGTCTCTCAATGGCTTTTACCACCTCGTCGCGCCGCTCAGCATGCCGCGGCACCAGCACCAAAAATAGTTCCGGATGTTTTTCGCGCAGGTTTTTATAGATTTTACAAAGAGCCTCTTCTTCGCCGGGCCAAGTCGAACCGCCAAGCAGAATCAGCGCATTTTCTGGAACTGAAAGCTTTTGGAGTACCGCACGGGCTTTGAGGTCTGCATCGACAGCAGGCGGCGGCAAATCGTATTTGGCGGTGCCCAGCGTTTTTACCGTTTCAGGACGCGCGCCCATAGCAACGATACGGTCAGCATCCTGTCTTCCCTGCATACAAACCGGATCAATCATGGCCAGTAACCGCCGTGTAAACGGACGCAACCTCATATATCCTTTAAATGAAGAATCGGAAATACGCCCATTAATCAACGCCACAGGAATGCCACGCTTGTACGCCTGCCTTACAAGATTCGGCCAAAATTCACACTCAACCAGAATAAGTTTTAGCGGATTAATGATATTAAACACGCGGTTCATCACAACCGGCAGATCGACTGGAAAATAGATCAGCACATCGCGTGAATCGAGCTTCTGTTCTGCCAGCGTATGGCCGGTGGACGTGTTCGTGCTCAGCACAAAACGGGCCTCCGGATGCTCTTTGCGATATTCCTCGATAAATCGTAACGCCACAAAAAGCTCACCGACACTGACCGCGTGGATCCAACTATGGCGTGCTTCAGTCAGCCGCACCAACGTACCGTGTCCATAAATGCCGATGCGCTGTTCAAAATGCCGCCGATACCCGCCGCGCCGCGCCATGCGCGTCAGAAACTTAGGCAACAGCAGCAGAAAGCCGATGGGAAAAAGCAGGTTGTATAAAAGCCAGAGCATTTTAGATTGATGATTTTAGATTTCAGATTCCGGATTAAAACTCGGCATAATGTCCATATTCGAAGCCTTCCTGACCAGTCCAATCTGCAATCGGCAATCATAAATCTTAAATGCCTACGCCCGCGGATGCGCTTCCTCATAAACTTTCTTCAATTTCTCAACCGACACATGGGTATAAATCTGGGTGGTCGACAGACTGGCGTGGCCCAGCAGTTCCTGCACACTGCGCAAGTCAGCCCCATTATCCAGCAGATGCGTGGCAAAACTGTGCCGCATCGCGTGCGGCGAAATGGATGGCTTCAGGCCGCAGTAACCCACATAGGTCTTCATCATGCGCTCAATCGACCGCGCCGTAAGCGGCCCGCCATGCTTGTTGAGAAAGATGACGCGGCGCGGATCGCCCTTCACGCCGAGCGACAGCCAGATATCCTGCCGCCACGCCAAAGCATTCTGCAACGCCCGCTCTGCGGGCCGACCCAGCGGACAAAGCCGCTCTTTTTTACCTTTACCGAGCACGCTGACAATACCGGAAAGAATATCAATCCGGGATTCGGTCAGACTGACTAGCTCGCCGATACGCATGCCGGTACTGTAAAGCACTTCAAGAATCGCCGTGTCGCGCACCGGAATATATTCCTGAAACAGACCCAACGGCTTTTCGGCTGCCGCCATAGCGTGCGGAGCCGCCAGTAACTGCTCAACTTCGGCCATGGAAAGAACGGTCGGCAGATAACTACCCTTCTTCGGCAGGTGCAGTCCGCTGAACGGATTGAGCGGAACATATTCCTCGCGCACCAGAAACTTGTAGAACGACCGCAACGCCGAAAGCTTCCGACTCGTTGTGGTGGGTTCCATTTCCAACTTCTGGAAAAAGACCAGAAACTTGCGGGCGGAAAGCCGGTCGGCCTCTTTCCAATTGAACGGCGGCTTAGCCTCCTCGCCCCAGATCAGCTCAATGAACTGCCGGATATCAATCAGATAATTGCTGACCGTATGCTCCGAGGCGTTTTTCTCGCCTTGCAGGTATTTAACAAAATGCTCTACGCAAGGATCTGCCAGTACGCTCATTCGGATACAGCTGTTTTTTTCACTTTCGGTTCAGGCAGGCCGTACTGATCACGAACAGAATCGTACGACGGAATCTGGGTGGCGTAACGCGCCATCATTTTTTTCAGCGCGGCAACCTGTTTTTCAGACAGCGCGCCTTTGCCGGCGAACTGGGTTGAAAGCGACTCGTAAAAGCTCTGATCGTTGAATTCTCGTTTCCCGCGCATAACCGGCGGGTTCCATGTCTGAACAGTCTTGAGCAGATCAAGCAATTCGCCGGTCTGGCCAGAATCCGCCGTCGCAGGTTTGGCGGCCATATTGAGACCTTCTTTGATCGTTTCGAAATCCACAATCTGATCAGAATATTTCGTCAACACGGAATCCAGCGCGGCAAGCTGGCGTTCGCTGAGGTTGCGTCCGCCCTGCACCTGCTGGCGCAACGATTCACAGAATTTACCGTCGTCATAGACTTTCTTGCCGACTTTTCGTGCCTCGCCGAATTTAATATTTGCCAGCAATTCCAATTTACGAATGGTTTCCGGAGGCGTCGCGGCAGGTTTTTCAAGCTTGAGTCCGCTCACCTGCTCGCTGCCGATCTGGCCGATATATTTGCAAGCCAAACCAAAGAGCATCTGCTGTTGCCGGGTCGTGATCTGCCCATCCTCCGCGAATTTTTCGCGTACCGACTTCACGGTTTCACTATCGTCATAGGTGCGCCGTCCGCGTTTGACTGGGGCGGTCCACTCTTTGACCTGTTCGAGCGCGGCAAGAATCGCTTGGGTTTCTTCTGGGGCGGCCATATCTTTTGCACCTTCAAGCCACACGAGGAACTGGGTATAAAACGTCTGCATCATATCGGCCCATTCGACAGAACCGTCTTCGATTTTATCAAGCTTCTCTTCCATTTCAGCCGTGAACTTGACATTGAAAAGCGGGTCCAGCGCGTTGACCAGGAATTCGCATACGCGCATCCCAGCCTCAGTCGGAACCAACGAACGTTTTTCTTTGGTAACGTATTCACGCTTGTCGAGCGTCGCCAGCGTCTGAGCGTAAGTGCTGGGACGGCCCACACCGTTTTCTTCGAGTGCTTTAATCAGGGACGGCTCGCTGTAACGCGCCGGCGGCTTGGTGAATTTCTGTTCACCGAGCCATTCCAGACATTCCAGCTTTTCGCCTTCGGTCAGCGGCGGAAGTTTGACTTCTTCGTTTTCATCCTCATCGTCCTCGTTTTTCTTATCAGCGGCTTTTTCAATACCGCTAGCCCGCATATAACCGGGGAAAACAATTTCCGACGATGTAGCACGGAAGAGATACGTATTGGTGCCGTTCGTTTCGATTTCGGCGGTACGGCGGGCAATGCGCGAGGGCACCATCTGGCTGGCAACAAACCGTTCCCAGATTAATTTATAAAGTTTCTGCTCTTCCGGCTTGAGGCCCGACAGGCTTTGCGGAGTCTGTGCGACCTCGGTAGGCCGGATTGCTTCGTGAGCTTCCTGCGCATTGCCGCGGCTCTTGTAGAAGTTTGGTTTCTCGGGCAAATACTCCGCGCCATACTCTGCCGTCACAAACACGCGGCAGGCTTCCTGTGCGCTTTGCGCAATATTGAACGAGTCCGTTCGCATGTAGGTAATCAGCCCGTTTTCATACAAAGCCTGCGCGATACTCATGGCACGAGCCGGAGCAAACCCGCAAACGCTGGACGCTGCCTGCTGAAGCGAGCTGGTGATGAACGGTGCGCGAGCTTTGCGCTGAATCTCTTTTTCGATGATACGCGCAACGCGGAGCGAACTCGCTTCAAGTTCAGCGCGAACGTTCGCCGCCTGTTCGCCGCTCTTGATTTCAGCTTTTTCGCCGTTGATCTGCGCCAGCTTGACCGCAAAAGCATCGCGCGGGGCCACCAGCTTGCAGACATTCGCCCCAAGCATCCAATATTCTTCGGGGTTAAAATTCTTAATTTCGTTTTCACGCTCACAAACCAGACGAAGCGCAACGGACTGCACGCGGCCCGCGCTAACACCGCCGCGCACCTGTTTCCAGAGTAACGGACTCACCTTAAACCCGACCAACCGGTCGAGTACGCGGCGTGCCTGCTGCGAATTGACGCGATTCATATCCAGCTCAGTCGGATGGGAAAAGGCTTCTTTAATCGCCGACTTGGTAATTTCGTTATAGGTAACACGGCTGAATTTTTCCGGTGGAACAATCCCCTTAAGCAGCTCAAACAGATGCCAGGCAATCGCCTCCCCTTCGCGGTCCGGGTCGGGCGCCAGAATCACTTCATCGCACTTCTTGGCGGCGGCCTTCAGCTCGGTAATAACTTTTGCACGGCCGGTCGTATTGACATATTCCGGTTCGAAGCCTTTTTCAACATCCACACCGAGCTTCTTCGGCGGCAAATCGCGAACATGCCCCATCGAGGCTTTGACGATATAATCATCGCCCAGATATTTATTGATGGTTTTCGCTTTAGCGGGAGACTCTACAATCACTAATTTCATCGTTCCGTTTCCTGACGTTGGTTAAACACGAAGGCACAAAGGACGCGAAGTTAAACAACAAAGCGCTTAATACCATTTTTAATTAAGGTGACATTAAAATTAATCAGATACCCCAATCGCATTTTCCCTATCCGAAGGTAGGTCAGCGTTTGGGCATCAAACAGAGCAATCATTTCTGCCACCGCCTTATTTTCAACAATCACCCGGTCTTCGACCAGCATATCGATTCGCAGTCTATTGTGCGTCAAAAGTTGTCCATCAAATTCGATGGGAACATAGACCTGCGACTCAACTTTGAGCCCTTTTCTTCTGAGATCATAAATCATGCATTCTTCATACACAGACTCCAACAGCCCGGGTCCCAGTTCTTTATGAACCCGATAAGCGGGATCAACAATCTCTTTTCCGATCCGCTCCATATCTTCCGATAAAGGTTCATATGTCATTTCTTCGAGCCCTTCGTGCCTTTGTGTTCCGTCTACCCTCTTAAATCTTCCGCCAGTTCAACCACACGGCCCGGCAACATTTTCACAACGCGTTTCATTTCCAGCCCAACCAGCAATGCACTCACTTTCGCGATCGGAAGTCCAGCCGCACGAGCCAAGCTGTCCACATCTAACTCCTCATCCCACAGGGCTTTAACCAAAATCTGCTCGTCTTCCGACAGCGGTACTTCTGGCCGCGCCGAGGAGGCTTTTAGCGGTTTATCGAATAACCCCGGAGGCACCAAAAGTTCGAACTCTTCTAATATATCACCGACGTTGTCGACCAATTTCGCCCCGTTTTTTATTAAATGATTGGTTCCTTTGGACGACGGGCTGTCGATTCGCCCCGGAACAGCGAAAACACTTCGGCCCTGTTCCATGGCGGCATCGGAGGTGTGCAGTGAGCCACTTTTGAAGCCGGCTTCGACCACAATAACGCCCATCGAAATCCCGCTGATAATCCGGTTACGGTAAGGGAAAGTCTGGCGGTCAGCGGCCCGTCCAAGCGGATACTCACTGATCACCGCGCCGCTGCCGGCAATCGCATCGGCCAGTTCTGCGTTTTCCGGCGGATACAGCTGATCAATCGCCGCGCCGAGTACCGCAATCGTGCGGCCCTTTCCTTTAAGAGCGCCCTGATGTGCCACGGTGTCAATGCCGCGAGCCAAACCGCTCACCACCGTAAAGCCGGTCTGCGCGAGCTGATAAGCCAGCCGATCGGCCGTACTCAGGCCGTAGCTGGTACATTTGCGCGAGCCGACCATTCCCAGCGCGTGACGGTCCTTCGGCAGAATCTCTCCGCGCACATACAACGCCAGCGGCGGATCATGAATTGTCTTAAGCGCGTCAGGATATTCGGCATCCAGCGGCGTAACAATATGAATACCCAGCGCCTCAGCCTTCTCGATCTCCGCCTGCGGATCGACCTGTGTGCGTTGCGTCAAAATGGTTTCAGAAAGTTTTTCACCAATCCCTTTAACCATCCGAAGATCGGACTGCGCCGGATCAAAAATAGCCTGCGGCGAACCTAAAGCATCAATCAGAGCCCGAACCTTGATCGGCCCGATCCCCTCAATCATGTTCAAGGCAATATACGCTTCGCGATCCGTCATGATTTAGCTTTTCTGGCTTTCGGCGTCTCGAACAGATCAAGCTGAGCCTCTTTGAGCAGGTCGTAGGTTTTCAGAATGCGCAGGGTTTGCAGCAAATCTGATTTTTCATAGTTTTTTGAAACATCCACACTTTCGGTCAGTTCCAGTAGCATCGTGCGGAATGAAAGCACACCATCGATACCGCCCTGCCGCAAAAGCGCCAGCGTTTCTTCCTGCGGGCCGATCGTCGCCGTCAGGTCGGAAAGGCAAAGAATTTTGGTGACCGAGCCGGGGCCAAGCGTTTTGCGTGCTTCTTTAATGACGGATAGTTCAGCAAATCGGAAAATGTCTGGATTTTTTTTGAGCACGGCCGGACTGAACCGGTCGGTATGCCAGCCGCGAATGCTCACAACAGCGCGCTGCACCTTAGCCAAATCCGGTGCGCCCCAAATCATCTGTGTCGGTGCTGTAAAAACACCGGCCTGCCCCGGCCGCGCAATCAGCAAATCGATCTCTTCCGCATCAAGTTTATGGCGCGCGGCGACCTGATGTTTGTTGGGCTGAATAACGAAAAAGCCGAGCGTTTCAAAATATTCACGCACAATCTGTTCATTGACTGATGCCATCTTTATCACCTTTCCGGCAAAATCATTAGGGGCAAAATCATTTTCGAAGAACCGTTTTAAACGAAATTTGACCCTTATTAAAGTTAATCCATTGGATCGAATCCAGCTTGGTATGAGATAAAAAACGCTGAAGGTGAATTTTCTATCGGCACATCAAGCCTTCCAAAAAAATGATTTTGCCCTTAATGATTTTGCCCCTGCTCCATCCCGCTCCAACTGTCTTCCAGTAGCTTCTCAGGAACTTCACAACCGAAATCGACATGGCCAATCCGGTCAGCCAGCACAAATTTCGTCTGACCGCCGACGGTCTTTTTATCTACAGCCATCGGGGCTCGGATTTCATTCCACTTCAAATTCGGCTCTTTAGTCGGTAAATGAAGCTTCTTCAACAATGCTTCGATTCTCGCTACGTCTTCGGCAGGAAGTTTTTTGACCTTTTCTGAAAGACGCGCGGCATAAACCATACCAATCGAAACGGCTTCACCATGAAGATACGCACCATAGCCCGCCCCATTCTCGATCGCATGACCAATCGTATGCCCAAAGTTGAGAATGCCGCGCAACCCACCTTCGCGTTCATCCAGACCAACAACCTCGGCTTTGATCTCGCAACAACGGGCAACTATTTCTCCGAGATTCGTAAAATCGGCACCGCCTTTTTCCAGAGACTGGAAAAGTTCTGCGTCCCAAATGACACCGTATTTGACCACTTCAGCCATTCCAGCCGCTAACTCGCGCGCCGGAAGCGACTTGAGTGTATCGAGATCAATCAGCACCAGCTCCGGCTGGTGGAACGCACCGACGAGGTTTTTGCCCTCCGGAATATTGATGCCGGTTTTCCCGCCGACAGAACTGTCGACCATGGCCAGCAATGTAGTCGGCACTTGCACGAAGCGGATGCCGCGCAACCAGCTGGCGGCGGCGAAGCCGGTCAGGTCACCGATGACGCCGCCGCCGAGTGCAATCATAAAGCATTTGCGATCAAGGTGATGCGCGGCGGCTTTACTGTATAGATTCAGGAGCTGCGCCTGACATTTGGTGGGTTCACCTGCCGGAAGCACTTCGAGCGCCGGTTTGAAGCCAGCTTTTTCCAACGATTGGAAAGCGCGGGAGCCGTAAAGCGGCGCGATGTTTTCATCGGTGACAATCAGGCACCGCCCCTTAAGTCCGGCGGCTTTGCAGGCCTCGCCAAGCAAATCGAGATTCCCCGAATCGATATGGATGGGGTACGAGCGGTCACCTAAATTAACATGTACATCGCGTTTCATAGCTTCATGGTTGATAGGGAGCCGCCGCCGGAGTGTCAAGGTGATTTTATTTACGAACACAGGAGCTCTGGAAAAAGACTGGAAGAAACGCACAAGAAACAGGATACTCCGCCGCAATGAATTTTCGATTCTCCAGACTTTCGGCATTTTTGCTTCTGCTTGCGCCTGCGCTGTTTGCGCAGGAGCCGCTGCCAATCGGCCCAATCGAGGCCGCATTGAAAGACGGGCTTTATCCGCTGGCTGAACAGCAATTGTGGGAATCACTCAGTATACAAAATGCGCCGGACACAGAAGCAACGCTAACCATTCTTCTGGTCCGTGCCCTGACAGGTCAACAAAAGTTTACCGATGCCATTATCCTGGCCGATGAATCCGCCAACTTACCCCAACAGGATGCTTTTGCTTACTGGCAAGCACGCGCACTTTTCGAGTCCGGAAATTCAACCGCAGCCGTATCCCGCAGCTTGGAAAAAGTACCGGCAGATAGCACGTATAGACCAGCCGCTATGCGCTTAAAAGGTCGCGCCGAACTGGCCGCTAACGATTTGCAGTCCGCGCAAAAAACCTTTGAAGCCTTCCGCGACCAATTTCCAACCGACGAGGACGCCGCACAGAACCTGTCCGATCTCGCCGAAACGTATCTGGAGCACAACAAAAAAAGTGATTCGACCAAGACGTTACACGAACTGCTGGAACGTTTTCCAAACCACACCGTAGCCGACAATGCCCGCCTTGAACTGGCTCGCCAGCTGATTGCTAGCGGCAACAAAGACGATCTCAAAGAAGCGTCCACGTTGCTCACCATGCTCGGCACTTGTGAAACCGCCCAGACACGTCTGCGATCCGCCGCGTGGATGGAACTTTCCACACTTGAACAACGCGCAGGCAATTCCCTCTCAGCAATCGACGCACTTGCTAAAGCAGAAAAATTAACCGGAGAAACCGCTCTACGCATTCGGCAGAAAACCTCTCGCGCCGGACTGCTAATTGATGAAAATAAAACCAAAGAAGCCATCCTGCTCTTCGACGAAGCAATTAAGGAAGCGCCGAATACTGATACCGCCGCCGGAATACTAATTCTTAAGGCCGAAGCCCTGCTGAAAACACGGCAATTTGCCGCCGCCGAAAAAACGTTTCAGACCGGACTAGATATTACAATTAGTCCCGAGGCTCAAACCCGCGCGCAAACGGGCAAGGGCTGGAGTCTTTGGGAACAAAACCGCTATGAAGAAGCGGCGATTGCTTTCGAAAACGCCGCTCTAAAATGCACACAACCCGCTCGCTGTGTAACCATTCTCATCAAAGCGGGCGATGCACGCCTCGCCGCCTCACAATATGAAAAAGCACGCGATAATTACCGCCGCGTCAACCATACCTATCCCAACCATCCGCTGGCCGCCCAAGCCATGTATCAAAGCGGCGTCGCTAGCCTACTCGCCGCACAGCCCGATGCCGCACGCACTTATTTTACTAACACAGAAAGAGATTTCCCTCAGAGCGAATTTGCACCGCAGGCCGCACTCCAACAAGCTGAACTGCTCAAACGCGAACAAAAATGGGATCCGGCACTGAAACAATACCGCCGCATCGCCATGCAATACACCAACGCCGCTATACAAGCCTCCGCACTAAACCAACAAGGATTGATTCTCTATCGCCTTGGAAAATGGGACGACTCATTAGACAAATTCCGAACGGTCAGCGAAAAATTTCCAGAGACCCCAGAAGCACCACAATCCGTATATATGCAGGGATTCTGCCGTTACATGCAGGGCGATACCGAAGACTCAGTGAAAATCTGCAAATCCTTCATCGAAAAATATCCCGATTCCATCTGGGCCCCCGAGGTTCTCTTCTGGCTAGGTGAACATCACTACAATCTCGGCGACTATACGCAGGCTAAAACAACCTTCCTCGACATCGTCACACGTTTCCCGAAAAATGAGCTGTCCGACGAATCGCTGTTCTGGGCTGGGAATTCCCTGCTCAAACAAAACAGCTTTCTAGAAGCCTTCACCCTCTTCAGTCGCCTGGCCAAAGAATCTCCCGCCAGTCCACTGATATTAGAAACCCGCTTTGCACAGGGCGAAACGCTTACCGAGCTCGGCGAATTTCCGCGCGCCATTCTTGCCTACGAAGAGGTTATTAAAAAATCTCCGGACGATCCGCTCGCGGATCGTGCCCGTGGTCGCCTGGCCGACTGTCTTTTTACGCTCGGCACATCTGAAGTCATACGCTATCAGGAAGCGCTCGATGCCTATCAAACACTCTACAAACGCCCTGCCGCCCCCTTTGCACTCCGGTTACAAGCCCTTTATAAAACAGCCCGCTGCGAGACAAAATTGGGATTGAAAGAAAAAGCTTTCGCGCATTACATGGAGGTCGTCTACAGTGGAACGGCGCAAACCAATTCCCTTTCACCTGAAGCGATCCCTTGGTTTACTCGCGCCGCTTTTGACGCCGCTGCTTATCAAAAACAGCAGCACCAATGGAAAGAAGCGATCACTATTTACAAACGGATTATTCAGGCCAATGTGCCCGCCAAAAATGAGGCACAAAAACAGATTGAAAAAATAGAGCGCGAACACGCGGCAGCACTTTAATATCCCTAAGGGATGCGGAATTTTGAAAGGAGTTGATTATGATTGGATGGTTAAATAGCGGAGGCTCAGTGATGTGGCTCATTCTGGCTGGAGGATTCGTTACACTGGCAATTTTTCTTGAGCGCTTTTTTCACCTACACCGCGCGCAAATAAAAATCGACGACTTTCTAAACGGCATCACCACCAACCTCACGCATGGCAACGACCTCGAAGCCATCAGTATCTGTGATCAAACGCCCGGCCCGGCCGCCCACATCGTGCACACCGCACTATTGCATCGCGCAGATACCAAAGACGACCTGATTCAAGCCGTTCAGCAAGCAGGACTCCGCGAAATCCCACGGCTTGAGCGCCACATGAACCTACTCATCACACTTGCACAAATCCTACCCATGCTGGGTCTGCTTGGAACCGTCCTCGGATTGCTTGATATTCTCACGGCTCTGCAGGCTGGCTCACCGCTCGTCGAAATCAGCAGTCTGTCTGGCGGCCTCTGGCGCGCACTCATCACCACCGCCGCCGGACTAATCACCGGCATTCCCGCCTATGCGGGATACCACTTCCTCATCAACCGCGTTGAATCCATTGCGCTCGACATGGAACAAACCGCCGGAGAAATCATCTATTTCATCACCCATCCTTCCAATGGAGAACGCCATGAACCGTAATGACTGTGAAGCCGTTCTTCATCTGCACCGCACCTTTCTGCCACGCCGGCGGACGGGCCGCGGATTTCTCACCGGCACCATTTTTCTAAACGTAGCGCTACTCTTCAGTGCTTTCGTACTGGCCACCTCACATTTCGTCCTTAAACCTGGCATCGCGATCGATCTTCCCATCGCCTCGCAAACCGACGGTATACAATTCAATGACATGGTTTTGGGCATCTCACGCGAAGGTCTATTCTTTTTTAACGACGAGCAGATACAGTCTGCACAACTCGAAGCCGTCCTGCGGGCCGCCGCCATCGAACGCCCCGGCCTTGCACTCATCCTCGAAGCCGACGCGACAACGCCGCAAACCTCTGTCTCCGCCGTCTACGACGCCGCAGCCCGCGCCGGATTCCGGCAGGTTTTTATTGCCACCCGGAATCCCGCACCCGTCAACTCCGTCACACCCGCCACCCCTGCACCGTGAAAATCCGCATCCAGTTTACACCCGCACTCGTCGCGGCACTACTCTGCACCGCAGGCTGGTATGCCTTCTGGCTACTCGCCTTCCAGCCCGCGCCATCACGCCCGCTTATCGCCATCACGCACCCTAAAGTCACTCGACTTGTTACGGATAATGAAACACTGCGCAAACTAAAATCCCCAACACTTTTTGCACTGCCTTCAAGCGAAGGATTCAGCGGCAGTTTTCTTGGAAACCGCGTTGACCTACGCCTGTCCCTCGAAAAGCCAGTCAGTCCCATCCGCTATCTACCGTACGAAAACACCGTCGCGCCCAGTATAGATCTAGCCTTTTTGAAGACAGAAACGGCCATCCAAAAAAACGAACTCCCACCCCCCGGCACGACACCGCGACAAAGCCCGCCACTCGGCGCAACCACTCAGCTATTCCTGTCGCCCGAACTAAAACTACGTGCGCAGGATACGCTTCGCCTCAATGTGATCGCCGCCGGACTCCCCGAAACCATCCGCGTAAATCTAACCATCCGCCCAGACGGAACCGTCGAACGTGCGCTATTTGAAAATCCGGCGGCCAACATCGCCTTACTGAACGCCGTTCGTCAGCTACACTTCAAGCCAGCATCGGGACTAACAGAAGGTTGGATGGACATCCATTTTACGCCGGAAGGAAAGGAATAATGTCTGTCGAGCCACTCAGCCTATTTACACTTCCGCTCACACTTGCATTGATAGCTCTTTTTGCCGCAACCGCAACCTACGATTTCATCATCTTCCGCCGCCGCAAAAATATTAACAAAGCCGTGGTTTACCGTTGCGACACCTGCCGCCACATTTACACCGTACCCTGCCGCATTCCACTCGCCCGCTGCCCAAAATGCGGAAAACAAAATGAACCGGTCAAAACGTAGTCCGAAATTAAAGAATCTTTAGCTTCGGCAAATCCTGAATATCCACAGAGCCAACGATGTGTCCGGTGTCGTCCACAACCATTAAGTCGTCGATGTTTTTCTCTTCGTAGATTTTCAGAATATCAACGGCGAGCTGATCGGGTTTAAGCGTGATCGGATTACGCGTCATGACAGAGTCTATAGATACTTGGGTGATATCAGGCGTTTCGATCAGTTGGCGGCGCAGGTCGCCATCAGTGAAAATTCCGAGCAGTTTGTCGTTTCCGTCCACCACCGCGACGCAGCCGGCGCGCGCGCCGGTCATGGCCAGAACCGCCTCTTTGACTTTGGCTCCACTCTTCACTTTAGCGAGGCGATCACTGGTTCGCATCACGTCGGAAACTTTGAGCAACAGGGTGCGACCAATTGCGCCGCCGGGGTGAAGTTTGGCGTAATCTTCTTTTTTAAAACCGCGCGCCTCGAGCAAAACAATCGCCAACGCGTCGCCGAGAGCCAGCGTCACCGTCGTACTAGTGGTTGGAGCCATACCGAACGGACAGGCTTCTTTGTCCACCGTGATCGGCAGAATCAAATCGCTCTGCTGTCCCAACGGACTAGTCGCATCACCTGTCATGCCGATAATCTTAAGACCGCGTCGCTTGAGCGCCGGAAGCAAGGCAAGCAACTCATCCGACCCGCCGCTATAACTAAGTGCCAACACGATGTCTTTTTCACCGACCAGTCCAAAATCACCATGCATGGCCTCAATCGGGTGCAATAATGCTGAAGGTGTACCCGTGCTGTTAAACGTGGCGACCATTTTCTGACCGATATGAAAATTCTTGCCGACGCCGGTAACAACCACCTTGCCGCCGTTTTTCACAGTAGCTAGAATCCAGTCAATCGCTGTACTGAAATTGCCGTTGATGCTATCGCGGACTTTCTCCATACCGGTAATTTCGACATCCATCACTTCTTTGGCGCGCTTCTGAAAATTCATCATTGCTTCCTTGTTTACTGACCCATTCTAAAACGGTGGCAAACCCTACCGCTCTCTGCTAGTTTCATCAACCATGAAGATGAGCGGCGAGATATTGATGATTTTCCCGACCGAACTGGCTAAACGCCGGTACGAGCGCCGCTACGTCAGCAACCTCGGCGTTCTCGATACATCGAGGCTTTTCACCCAAAAAAAACTTCTCTCCCTATGCGAACGGGCCTCCCGCCGCGCAGGTTTGCTTAAAGGCCGCACACCCGACCCAACCGAAACCCGCCTACTTCTCGAAGAAGCCGTTGCAAATGTTTCGTTTGCATCCGGTCAGCCGCTCGCCAATCTCTCACCCACCGCGCTCGCCCGACTGCTCCAGCAAACCATCGAAGCCTTTGCCGTCTTCGCCGAAAACGAACCAGCCATCCTTGAGTGGCTAATAGCCCACGAGCCGAATCACAAGCTACACGGCATCGGCCAGCTTCTCAAAGCGTGGCGGGAGCTATGCACTAAAATAAATATTGCAGACCGCTTTGCCGTCAACACCGCCCTGCTTCAGCTAATTGTGTCCGGCGACCTGCCACGCGAACTGGACGGAGAAATTCAATTCCGCGCCGTCCGCTGGTTCAATCCATTCGAGGAACGCTTCGCCGCCGCGCTAAAAAAACGGCTCGGCGAGGATCACGTGAAAATCTATTCCGTCTTGCCGGGCGCGCACGCCGAATCCGCCGAAGACCGACTCTGCGCCGCCGTACGCAGCGAGCTGGAACGGGGCAACTCAGAAGAGTGGAAGCCGTGGCTAGAAGATTTCGCCGACGCCTTTGAAGCTGACGATAGCAACATCCTCGAATCAGAATCGCGCGAGCGGGTCTCGTTTTTTATCTCCGCCCATCCTTATGGCGAAATCGAAGATGTAGCACGACGCATTGCTGGCGAAATAGAAACCGGTACCGCGCCAGACGATATCGCGCTGATCGTGCGCGACCTGAGTCCGTACACCGATATCATCCCCGACGTCTTTCAGCGCTTTGGAATTCCGTACCACTTCCGGCGCGGCACGCCCGCCGCCGCGCATCCGCCAGTCAAAGCATTACTCGCTCTGCTCGCCTTCCCGCAAAACTTTTCACGCGACCGCCTTTGCGATTTGCTTATCATGCCCGGCATCCAATGGCCCGGCCTCGACGCCGACGCCCGCCAGACGCTCGTTCAGGAAATCCGCCTAAAAGAACCGCCGCGCCTGCGCCGTCTACCAAAAGAACTCTCCGGATTTTTCCAACCATTAAAATTCGCGGAACGAATTAATTTTATCATTCAACAGCACGGCCTGAAATTGCCAGAAGAAGTCCACGGACTCATCAAAGAATTAAGCGATGCGACCGTACCC
>CAZTEK010000003.1:1625-30147 GCA_964612095.1 uncultured Verrucomicrobiota bacterium | reverse complement strand
GTCGTTGCCTTGCAATAAAGACATTCACCATGGCGAAGATTGATATAATTACCTCGATAGTTTATGTGACGACATTTTAGAATTCATTTTTCAGCAGAAGGTCCGTTTAACGCATTTTACGCAACAGACAACTTTTTGACCATGTAGCATATCTTTATATGCTCTGGTTGTAGTTCGCCGAGTGTTTTCTGTGTCGCCCATGGTCAGTTGCCGATAGAGGCCAAGTACAAAATATACCACATTAAAACCGAACGAATAGAGTTCCATTATACAATATAATGAGCGGCGAATGCAGGAGGCTTCTTAAAGCCAACGAACAAAAGGAACTCATCTATGAACAAAGTTTTAGCATCGCTGATTCGACCGCAGATTCTTTTTTGTGCCGCGGCAATATGCTTTGGCATGGCAGCTCAGCCGGCGTGGTCGGCCACTGACTATGTGATGTGGTATGACAAGCCCGGCACCAGCAAATGGAAAACCGACCACTTGCCCATCGGCAACAGTCTCTTCGGTGCGGGGTTGATGGGCGGAGTGGCGGTGGATTCGATGTTCCTCAATGACAACGCTGCATTCACTTCAGCTGGAAAATTCGGAGCCACCCTGCACGGGTTCGCCTGGATGAACGTCTCGGTGGACGGCACGGATGGCTTCAGTAATTTTCGGCGTGATCTGGACTTGGGCGAGGCGACCGCACACGTCTCCTATACCGCCGACGGCAAGACTTGGAATAGAGAGTACTTTTGCAGCCTGCCTGACAAAGTCATGGTCTGCCGCTATACCTGCTCGTCACCGGGCCAGATGGGTCTGACCGTGCAGGTCGTCCCCAATACGGCAATTCAGGAACCCTCGGTTGTCGCTGCAGGAAACGCCATCACTTACACCGGCTCACTTGCCGTAACCAACTACGGCGACTGGAAGTTCAATGCCCGCTTCCATATCCGCAATTATGGCGGTTCGCTGGAAGTGATCAACGGCAACCAGATCCGGGTGACGGGTGCCGATACGGTCGACATTCTTTTCACCTCGTCGCACAACCTGAAGATGAGCAATGCCGACGGCTTTCGCAGCACCGGGAGCCTGGATGAGGAAAGCTCGGCGCGGATCAATACGGCTTTGGCCAAGCCCTATTCTCAGTTGCTCTCCGATCACGTGGCTGATTTCCAGAGCATCTTCAACCGATTCACCTTAGACCTGAACGCCAATGTTAATACGTCTATCCCCACGGATCAGCGAATCAAAAACAGCACGCCGGGAATATTCAATGACCCGGGGCTGGAGGTGCTGTGGCTGCAGTTTTACCGCTACATCATCATCTCGTCATCCCGGGCCCAGCTGCCTGCGGGCTTGCAGGCCATGTGGGGCGCTGATCCTAATTTCTATTGCGGGGGAGGCTACTACCTGAATCAGAATTTCGAAATGAATTACTGGGGCTGCGAAGCGCTGAATGTTCAGGAAACGATTGAGCCGGTCATCGACATGTGGTTTGAGAATCTCAAGAATTCCATAAGGAAGGATGGCTCGATCACTGTCTCAGGCGGCAATTCCGGCCCGTATTCAATGTTCGGGTACGATCCCAGCAATTTTGCCTGGATGATGCACACCCTCTACGAGCATTACCGGTTTTATCCCGACAAAGATCTGCTGCAGCAGAAGCTCTGGCCACTGATGGTGGCCGGCAGTAAATATTACCTCATCAACATGACCAAGGAGTTGGATGGCAAAAAAAATCTGCTGAGCTTCACAAGCCCCGAAAACAACTACTTATGCGACCCGGTGACGGATGCTTTTGTTTACGATGAAAATAAAAAACGCGTTACTTTTAAGGGCGTCTCCACGGCGTTCACGCAGCAAAGCGCTGTCAGCCTCCTCACCGATACGGTTGAGGCGGCTAATCTTCTGTCGATTGAGCCGGCGTTCCGCCAATCCTGTGAAAAACTGCTGGCGGATATGGATCCTGGGCTGTGGATTTCCCCCACCGATGGCAGGCTCCAGGAATTCTATCACGACAACCAGGTGGGCCAGCGCCATCACCGGCATTGCTCGCACCTGGTGGCAGTCTGGCCGTTCGATCAGGTGTCTCCAATAAAGAATCCCGATTACGCCGCTGCAGCCCACAAGTCAGTGATGCAGCGCGGAATCAATTTTGGCACGGGAAAAAATTGGACCAAATGGGCTTTTAGTCCGACGGGTTTTGGTGAAGCGATCCGGGGGGGGATCTGTGCGCGGTTGGGGGACGGAGAGAACGCCCATTATGCCTACCATGCGACCCTGTCAGCGTATGTGGCCCCCAATTTATGGCCGGGCTGCTATTACCCCGGTGAGGTCAATCTGCTGGAAGCCTTGGGAGGGGCGGCGGCAATCGTTGCCGAAATGCTGGTCCAGAGCCATGTCGACAATAAGATCCAGCTCTTACCTGCACTGCCTTCAGCCTGGCCCAAGGGAAGCGTACAGGGCTTGCGCTGCCGCAACGGATTCACCATCACCAACATGTCATGGGATGAGGGCAAATTGACCAGCGCATCCATCCGATCGGAGCTGGGCAACCCATGCAAAATCTACGGCACTAAATTCACCGTGACAAACGCAGACGGGGGGGGCGCTGTTTCCACTACGGCCAGCGAAGGGTGTCTTGTGTTCAATACCGCCGCCGGTAAAACATATAAAATTGCGCCCTGAATCCATCGCTCGAATGGTTTTAACTGCGGGAATTCAGGTTTATAGGGGAGAAATCCACTTTTTGCGTTGTGCTGCTTTTCAAATTTTATGAATGGAGGCTTCCATGTCTGTCCAATTACGCCTTGACGCCGCCAGCACCGGCGAGCATCTCGACCTGACCCGCTACTCGCTCAGCCACGGCGGAATCAGTCCGCTGCCGGAGTTCGACGAGCATCTGCCGCACCTGCGGCAGTTGAAACCGAAAATCATCCGCTTCTTCCTGCTCGATTATTACGAAACCTTCCCGGCCAAAGGCGAATACAACTGGACCAAGGTGGACCACATGTGCTCGGCCATCGTCGCCACCGGCGCCCGGCCGCTGCCATGCATCTGTTACAAGCCCAAATGGCTCTTTCCGAAGATCGACGACAAGATCATCCACCCCACCAGCTACCCCGACTGGGAGCAGATGATCGTCGACTTTGTCAAACACTGCAAGGAGAAGAACTTCGGCATCGAATACTGGGAGATCGGCAACGAAGGCGATTTCGGCGAGCAGGGCGGATGCCCCTATTGTTTCACTCCTGAAAACTACCCCGTCTATTACACCCACACCGTCAACGCGGTCTTGAGGGCCGACCCGACGGCAAAGGTCGGCGGTCCGGCGCTGGCGGATTACCGCGGCCCCATGACGGATTCGATCATCGAGCATTGCGGCAAGGGACATGCACCGCTGCATTTCTTCTCCTGGCACATGTATGCCGACAACCCGGAGCATTTCGGGGAAAGCATCAAGGCCATCAAAGCCAAGCTGGCAAAATATCCTGCCCTGAAAGACGCGGAGACCATGATCACCGAGTGGAACATGGATTTCCTCAAGCCGAACATGAATCCATGGTTCCAGCCCTGCCATCTGCTGGAAACGACGAAGACCTTTGCCGAGGCGGGGCTTTCCCTGAGCGCCTACTATCAGATCCGCGACTCCTATTACGACCCCAGGGACTTTGCCGCCACCACCTCGACCAAATGGACCGCCTGCATAGACGCCTATTTCAACACCGAGTCCTACCTCGGCCTGTACGACAACCAGGGACGCGTGCGACCGGCCTACTTCGTGTTCAAAGCCATGAGCCGCATCGTGGGAGCCCGGATCAACGTCGCAGGCGGCGCGGGCACCGCCATCAGGGCCCTGGCCGTGAGGGACAAAGACGGGATCAAGGCGCTCTTCTGGAACTTCCCGGCCGAGGGCCCCGGCGCGGTCTGCGACTGCAGCCTGGAAATCAGTTCGGCCCAGGACGGCTTGTTCAGATTCATGCGGATCAATCCCGAAGCCCACTTCAACAACATTGAATATGTCCGTTCTGGCACCACGGCGGACTTGACGGGCAAGCCTCTCTCCTTCACCCTGGCGCCCTATGAGATCAAATGGCTGGAGATCGTCTTCATGGACAATGTGGTCAATCCGAACTTCGGCGCCCCGGAAGAACTCGCGCCGGTCCAAGCCGCCGGAAAATAAACCAAATGAGCGAAGTCCCGCCAACCCCGATTTCGAACCAGGGCGACACACCCTCCTTTTTGCAGCGCGTCCCGGCGCCTTGGTTTGAAACCCTCGGCTCTCTGGCCGCAGGCCTCGGCTGGATCGCCATCTCCTCGCAGATCTACAGCGAACTGACCCACTCAGGCCCAAGCCAGTTGGCCATCCTCAACCTGGTCGGCTTTCTGCTGAACTTCAGTTTCTGGACGCTTTACGGCCTGCGCTTCAAGCGGCCGGCCGTGTGGTTTGGCAATCTGGTGGCTGTGGTCCTGCAATTGTCCCTGATAGCCATCGTTCTGTTCAAAGGTTTGCACGCTTGAAACTTCAGAGTTGTGTCCCCGGATTTGTCACATGAGCCATTCACAGGAGGGAATATGAACGAATTTATGCTCGCTGGATTCAAGCGCAAGGCCGCGGCCATCCGCCGTCGTCGGAGGCTATGGCGTGACAGGCCGTCCGCACCTACAGAAAGAACGATTCCCTGTAGCCGCGCACGGTGGGCGCGGTAATAAAAACCGAAAGTCATGCGAAATGGGTATAACGTTTAAATCGGCGTATTACTTTGTGGTTGTAGGACGCGCTTCCCGTATTCGGGAGCGTGTGATGATAAAAGACAAGGGCTCCTCGGAATACCGAGGAAACCTGTTCTACAAGAAGATGATGATGCGGCATTTAATACCAAGTTCACTTTTTCTGGTAAACCTGCCCTATCCCCTTTTTTTCAGTATGTCCAGAGTGGCAGTCGCCTCAAATCCAAGCTCCCGGTAGAGTGCACCGGCATCAAAGACCGCATCGTCGGTATGGCCCGCCTGCTCATAATGCCGCAGATCCACATCGGGTCCCCACCAGTGGCGCAACAGCTGCGCCGTAGGCACGGTGCTCCAGGCCTTGGCACAGGTCCCGTTCAGGATGCGCAGTCCGGGCTTGCAAGGCGCCTCGGCCGCCATGGCGAACAGGCGCACCGCATCGCTGTGCACCATAAAGGAAAGACCGGCGAGCGACCAGGGTCCCAGATCAGACATGCCCCCGGGCCGGGCCTCATCCGACGTGATGGCCGCGAGGCGCAGATTCATCACGTCGATCTGCGGATTCTGTCGCTGATAATATCGGGTAACCTCTTCCATCATGAATTTGGAAAACCCGTAGCCATCGCGATCCAGACAGGGGTGTTCATCCGGAAGTGGAACCTGTTGCGGGCGGAAATGGAGGCTCTGGAGGCCAACCAAGGCGATGGAGCTCGCCATGACGAATTTGGGGCATCCGCGGTCGATCAGATAGCGCATCAGGCAGCGTGACCCCTCGACATTGACCAGAAGTCCATCCCGCTCCAGACACCCGCCGGTAACGGCGGCCAGATGAACGACCGTATCGATGGAATAGGAGTCAAGCTGGCGCAGGTCTTCGAAGGAGGCAAAGTCGCCTCGGATCCAGATCGTGCCGGCCACACCCGGATTCTTCCGGCTGAGGCAGATCACCTGATGTTTTTCCGCCAGACGACCGGCCAGAGGTTTGCCGACCGAACCGCTAGCGCCCGTAATTAGAATTGTACTCATTATGCTTCTTCCCAGTTGATGACGATGCCCGCAGCATCGCATCAGGGTGCGAGCTGAACCCTGATCCTGTAGAAGTTGTTCCGTGATTCACTGACCTGCCCGGTCCAGCTGTTCTGCGGCCAAACGATATTGGTTTCCAAAGGTTGAAATCTGTTGAGCAGATTGGTCGACCAGTAGACGCTGTAAATCCGGCCGGTGACAGAGTCCCATTGGAGAATTCTCTGCGAGGCCCTCTGCTGGATAGACAGGTCGAACTGCGCCGCCGGATCGGTCGGATCGATTCCGGCGATGTAGGTTTCATAAACGGTATTCGCCCCGTTCGCCGCCATGGCCGCTGGATTGGCGCTGGTGGCTCCGCCGAAGTACTGAGTTTCCCAGTCATCCGGTAATCCGTCTCCGTCGCTATCGACAACCGTCACGAACAGCGGGAACACATGAACGGTGCCGCTGTATACAGAAGTCGTATCCCAGCTGGTGATGGCCCGCAGGCGATAGTAGTAATTGGCAGGAAGCAGACCGCTATCGGTATAGCTTGTCGCCGGGAAAGGAACCCGGACCGATGTCACCCCGTACAGGAATTCGCTGTCAGCCGCCCGTTCAATCAGGGTGTCCGCGCCCCAGTCAGCCCGGTCGTTATTCAACCAGGTGAGCTGGATATCATTTTCGGCGGTGACCGTGGCTTTCAGCGCACTGGGCGGTATCGGATTCACCCAGTTATCCATCCCTATGTCGAACACATACACATCATCGAAGGAAACCTGGCAACCGGCACCTCCCCCATCGAGCGCGACGACAACCGGAGAGGACGAACTGTCGTAGTCATAATTAAAGTCCGATGGCGCCGGTGTTCCCTCCGGCCACACGGCCGTGGCAACGGTTCCCTGATCGCAGCTGATTTTAAACCAATACCAGCCGCCGTTCGTCCAGCTGAAGGGGTAGCTGTTCAGGACGGTTCCGTTGCGCTGCACCTGCAGGGTGTTGTGATCCGTAAAGACCATTCTGTAGCCGTTGGTGCCTGTGGCATCCGTGCTCAGCCAGATTCCGGCATGGGCATTGGTGCTGTCGGCCCAGCTGTCGACGCGCACTTTGGCCAGAATGGTCGTGTTGGTGCAAGGAATCCCGCCATTGAGCAGGTTCGCCAGCTTCGGGCCGGCCGAATTGGTTAAGGTCTGTGATAACACCCCGTTGTTATTCGTCCAGACGCCATTCAGGGTTTTCCAGACCAGCGACCGGGTGCTGCCGTCGAAGTGGTCGGCAAACGGCCAACTGGTGCCGGGGAACGACCACTTGTTGGTCGGGTCGGTGGCGCCCAAATATTCCTGCCGGTTGCTGAATCCGTCGCCGTCCGGATCAGCCGATGCACACGACGCGCTGTTGGTGGTCGCCCCGGAACCACCCCAATACTGCGCCCGCCACCAGTCCGCAATGCCGTCGCCAACGCTGTCTAAATGCTTTCTCACAAGCACGAGATTTCGAATGTCAATACCGGCGGCATTGGCGGCGGTGAGGATCACCGTGTTGGTCAGAATGACATTGTTGGTCACACCGATCACCGGGGTTCCGGAGATTACGCCCGTGGCGGGATTGATGCTCAGGCCATCCGGCAGACCCACGGCGTTAAAGCTGACGGGTGTGTTGCTCGCCGTGATGGTGTAACTGAACGGAAGATTGAAGATCGCATTGGTGCTCAGGGCACTGGTAATGCCGGGGGCGGCCCCGAAGGGAGCGGTTGTCGTTGCATTCGCCGCACTGCTGACCGGCGAATCCCCGTAATGATCATACGCGCGGACACGGTAGTAGTAGGTTTTGTTGGCAGACAGCCCGGTCCGGTCGTTGTAGTAACAGAAGCTATTGGTCGCGGTTCCCATCCAGCTGTAGTCCGTTGGCGCCGCTTCCATGAACAGAGTTTCGACACTTCCGCTGAAGGTGTTGTTGGTCGCCCGTTCGATCTTGAAGCCGATTCCTCCACCGCCTGTATTCCGCCAGATCAGATTGATCCGGTTGGTCGCAACGGCCGTTGCGCTCAACCCGGAAGGAGCCGGCGCATTACTAATAGGAAGGTTGTAATTGGCGGAATTGACCCCGCTGTCAGTCCGGCCGGCAGAGTATGCGCAAGCCTTGACGGCGGTGATCCCGTAGAGGACGGGAATCGGGCCGGTGTAAACCGCGCCGTTCGTGGCGGATGGCACACTGCCGTTGGTGGTGTAATAGATCGTTGCTCCGCCCGTGGCGGATGCCAGCGTCACATTCACCGGAGCCGCAAGAGTTCCTTCCGCCGGACTGAATGTCGGCAGCGCCGTCACCGGCAGGTCCGTCACGGTCACTGCAGCATAAGCGCTAAACGGATAAACATTGTAATTAACTTCGATGCTGGAAACAACGGGCGTTGCGCCGGCCGACAGCAATCCCCCCGCGGATATCGTTCCTGCGAGTCCGTCCGAGCTCCAACTGTGGATCGTAACGGATCCATAATTGGCACCGAACTGGTCGCACACCTTGGTGCTGAACTGACGCGTGGTGCTCACCTGCACGGTGGCCGGACCGGGCCGGACCTCGACCGTGGTCACGAGCGGGCTGGTGATTGCCACCGTTTGAACCGCACCGGTTACACTGGCACCGTCCACATCCGTGACGACCACGCGGAACTTGTAGGTTCCCAGCTGGCTATAGCCTGCGGTGGTGTTCGCGGCTGCGGCGCAGGCATTGGTGGCGAACTTCACCGGAACGGGTCCGTCCGTTTGAATCCAGGTGTAGGTCAAATCGCCTGCCAGATCGTCGGACGCGCTGGCTCCGAGGTAGATATTGGTAAACACGTTATAGTCCACCCGGCACTCTACGGTTCCCAGCACCGGAGGGACGTTGGCCTGCACTACCGCTGTCGCGCTGCCCGAGGCTGAGCCGTCGGACGCGGTAATCGTGTAAGTCCCTTCGTTGAGCGGCGCCCGATACTGCCCGAACGAACCGCCGCCGCACCCGCCACTAGTCAAGCCGGTGACGGTTCCCGCAGTGGTCGACCAGACATAGTTGCTTGGCGGAGGCCAGCGGGTGTTGCCGAATCCGTCACGGCTGACAGCCTGATAGACCCGCGTATTATTGGCACGCACATTGGCGGTAGAAGGGCTAACCGTCAACGAGCGTCCGTCGCTACTCACCGTGACCTGCACCTGCCGGATGGTAACCGCTGTGCCGTCGTTCACCGTCACTTGCACCAGATAGGTGCCCGACTTGCCTAAAGAATCCTGTTGTCCGTTGCCGAATGACGCCACGGTGTTGGCGGCCGCCGTGGTCCCGTTAGGAGAAAATGAAATGGCACCCTGCGCCGGTCCGGCAACTTTGGACCATGTATAGGTTAGAGGTCCGGCATTGCCCGTGGTCGCCGCGACCGCAAAGCTCACCTTGTTGGAATTCTGGCTACTGGTGGCAACCGGACCGGACGTGACGGCGGGCGGCGTCGCGCTGGTTGCGGTGAACAGGCTGGCCGTTTTCGGCAGCACATATTCGCCAGAGCAGCCATAGTTCTGGAAGGGGAGCGAAAAACGATCCTCGTTGATATTGCGCACAAACACCAGCTGGTTGAAATTCGAACTCGTCACGGCAAACCGCAGGGTCAGCTGATGGGCCCCGGCAGCCAGCCGGACCGGCACGGTGCGCCCGACCGTCGTGTTGCCCAGTGCCTGGTTGTCCACCAGCAGGGAGATATTTGTAATGTCCGGTGATCCCGGCACCGAAATCCCTGTGTTCGCCGTGTTAAAACCGAACTCGTACAGATCAGTTGTCGGCGCCCAGTAATAGGTGCTGACTTCATAGCCGGGTAGCGTTGCATAATTTGCCGGAACCGCCGCTGCCAGAGTGTTGGTGTTGAAGAGCAGATTCGTCGTCATTGAGATGACGGCGGTCGGCGCATTGGTCCAGGAAAATCCACCGGCCGTTGTGCTGGAAAAATACTTCACGGTTGCCGTGGCGCCCGCTGTCAGCGTCACCGCCTGTGCCGGTTTCGGCGTCCAGAAAACATTCAGGTTCAGCGGGGCGCTGCGAACCTGACGGCCGTCGGCCAGCCAAGACACCGCGTAGACGGTGGAGGTGCCATAATATCCAAACAGGCGACCGGAAACAGAGACCGTGGTGCCGTTCACCGGCAAGGTCGCCAAGGTGCGCCCATTGGCCTGCAACGTCAGGTTGGTGGCCGTCGTGATCCCGGAGGGGGTGACGGTGATGGAGGCGCTGCCGCCATCATAGTCCACGCCGGACGGGCCGCTCACGGCCACGCTTTGGTTGTGGTTGTTGACAAAAAGGGTACGCGTGGCCTCGCCCTGTGTTCGTACGGAATTGTTGTTGTAGGCAATAACCCGCAACTCGTGATATCCGTCGGACAGCGTGGTCGTGTCGAGGAGGAATCCGCCGCCCCCGTTGGTGCGGGCAACCGCGATGGTTTCATTGGTCGCGCCGATGTTAACCACATGGCCGTCCACCGCCAGATCCAGATTGGATTCAAGACCCGCTTGAACCATTGTAGAGTGCAGGTTGACTGCCCCGATGGCGGCGCTGGCCGAAATCTGCATGTTACTGCCGGATACCGTCGTCCCATCGCCCGCCGGACTGGAAATACTGACGGCTGGAAACACGGCGTACGGCTGCATCAGCGGATCGCCTAGCGGCATGATCTCCATGGTGAGTTCCATGGATTCCCATAAAGCTTCGCCGAGCGAAGCGCCGTTGCGGAAATGCGTATGGATGTGCGGATGCGGAAACTTAGAGCCCATCGCATAAGGTTCGGACATGCAGCCGGCCGAGCCATACGCTCCGGCATGGATCCACAACGCAATGGAGGACTGCCCGTTGTAAAACCGGTCGAACATTGCGGCGGTGCTGGTGGCATGATCCGCCCAGGCTCCGGGCAGATAGGTGTTACCGTTGGGTGCAGCTTCCGCAATGCTGGCTGACCCGATCACTTCCCCGCCGATGTCTGCCGATCGGATCATACTCCCCCGCGATGTGGATGAGATATCCGGTTGCGCGTATAAAATGCCCAGGCTGTCCCAGACCGGGAAGGTGGTCCCCAGCCGGCTGCCGGGATCTGCGCCCGGCAACCACCCTCCCCCCCGGATGCCATAACGGTCGTCACCGCCACGCGGGCAATAGATCACACCCCCTTGACCTTGAGCGTCCGCCGCCTTCGCCCGCTGGAGGTAGTCAAAAATATCCTGCGGCGAATTGCCGCCCGCGCCGGTGTACCCGACGTACGACACACTCCAGTAGCGGCCGGTGGAATCCGTACTGCCCAGTTCCACATCCGCGCGGATTTCGGTGGTCGGCAAGATCGGCAAACCGGGTGGAGTCCGGAACGCACCGTTCCGCAAGCTTCCGGTCAAAATGTATCCGTTGTTCGTATAGTTCGGTGACTGGAATAAAACGGAAGGCAGAGAGTTGCAAAAACCACCACCCCCATTTGTAATGCCTCCCAGATAGACGGGCGAGATGCCGGCCAGCGCAATCCCGTTGAAATGGCCGGTCATGCCGCGCTCATTCACGATGGTCTTCAGCTTATTGATAAACGTCCAGGTGTCCGCAGCGGTCATGCCGGGCGTGGCATAGATCGTGGTCCACGGAAAAACGTACGGCACCATGTTCGCTTCGGGGATATGGCGCACCTGCTGGTAGTAGTTTGCCACGGCGACCGAGTTCGTATCGGTCGGGTCGTAGACCACCAGATATCCGCACGGACCTCCGCCCGCCGATGACCGCAACGCCGCACACGCTAACACCAAGGCTGCCGTCAGAATAAAATTTTTATATTTCATATTCTTACGCCCAAAAACCCCGTCTGTTTTTTTCCCGTCGCTCGGCTTCTTCCATCCCCCCGCACACTGAATACTACAGGTACAACGCCAAAAAAAATACCCTGATTGATTCTCTCACTTTTTCCCAAATCTACCTATAGGCTACATGACCTATTTTCGAGTTTGCAAAAAACCCCGTCCAGCACTGGACAGGGTTCTATTTTGGATACTGAACTATTCAGGCTTTAGCTTCTCATACGCCGGAGCAGCAAGGTGATCAACGCGCCGAGACCGAGCATACCGATCGTGGCCGGCTCAGGTATTATTTCCACGATCTGAAAACCATCAAGCTGAAAACGCTGAGTGGCGGTGTCTCCCATATCCAAAGCCGCCAACGTGAAAGTCTGGCTGGTTCCGCTGAGGCTGCTGTATTTGACGTAGTTGCCTTTCGTGCCGGCCGCCGCCTTGACGGTGGCATAATCCGTGCCGGTGATTTGCGTATAGCCAGCCCCGGTATTGTTCGTCGTGTTGATCGCTTGGGTGGCCAATACGGTGTGAAGGTAATAGTCCTGCTGACCCACCATAGAAATCCTGCCGCCGGTATTTGCCCGGGCGCTGTCGCAGTAAATATATATCTCATAGTTGGAAAAAGGAATATCCGTCAGCGCAACGGTCATTGTCTCATTATTCCAAATCTGATCATAGCCGGAATACATCAGTGCGTCATTTAACAGGGTATTGGCAGCCATCGTGCCGGCACGGGGAGTTGTGAAGGCAATTTTGAATGCAGAGGCAACGGCAGCTCCCGTGTCATACACCAGCGCACTTCCCGTAACGTTAGCGGTGACCGCCCGCATATTATTCCAATTATTCGTCCGCACACCGGGGGCTCCGGCCAGAGAGTTTGTGAGCATCGGGTTTCGGCTGCTCGTGTTGTCCATGAAATTAAGGGAGATTATATCCGCCATCGAAACGGATGCGAGCCATGCCAGCACGGCTCCTGTTGTCATGATCTTCTTCATTTTGTTTTCCTTCCTTTTCTTTGTTTCCGCTGCCGGCACCCGCCGTACAGCACTCCTGTTTTGTAACTATCTGGGTATTTATAATATATGAAAAAATTCCAGGCGTTCGTTTTTTCGCGGTATATTTTACACACTGTACAAAGCGCTCGCGTGACAGAGCGTTTACTTCGTGGTGAGTTCGAACGTCGGCAGTTTCGTCTTCGGATCATCCGTTGTCATAAAAAACGGCATTGAGTTTCAGCATTCCCTGCATGTACGTTAGAGAAATGAAAAATTCTTACAGACAGCGTCTCTCGGTAATGGTTCCAATGAAAGACGGCGTGAAACTTTCCTGCGACATCCGGCTTCCAGAAGGTACCGGTCCTTTTCCAGTGATGCTGAAGCGCAATCCGTACAACAAAGCAGTCAATCTGACGGCGGACGCGGTAACACGCTGGACCTCGCAGGGCTATGTCTACATTGAGCAGGACTGTCGCGGGAAGCACGAATCCGAAGGCGTCATGGAGCCGTTCAGTCAGGAAATTAACGATGGCGCAGATACGATTGAATGGATCGCTAAACAGGATTTCTGCAATGGGAAGGTCGGCATGACCGGCGAAAGCTACTGCGGCTGGACCCAGCTCGCCGCCGCCGCCGCCAATCCTCAATCATTAAAGGCCATTACCCCGCAGGTGATGTCCACCGATAACATGGATTCGACCGCAACGTCCGGCGGCATACGCGATACAATTTTCCTCTGGTGGCTTCTGCTCAACACAAACCGCGGACAAATGGCGGATCCAATCGGCGACTGGGACGTATTCTTCAGACAGCTGCCGGTCAACCGGCTGGATGAGATCATCGGGTTTGAACCCATGGAGGCCTTCAAAGAGGCGCTCGATCCGGCAACAGCGAAGAAATACCGGCAGAAAAGCGAAATCCTTTCTGGCCTGGAATCCTGCGATGTACCGATTTTGCTCGGCGTCGGTTGGTACGATGTATTCGCCGCCGGTGCGATGAAAGATGCCAGCCGACTGATTGAACTGCGCAAAAAACAGGGCAAAGACAACTACCGTGTCATTGCCGGTCCGTGGGGGCACTCTCTCGCCACCAGCACCAAGTGCGGTGATATCGATTTCGGTCCGGTCTCCATGATCGATCTGCCGCAAATCCGCAATGACTTTATCGCGCATTACATCAAAGGCACTCCGCTTCCGCCCGAACTGGAAAAACCAATTTATTATTTCCTCATGGGTTCCGGAGAATGGAAAAACGCCGATTGCTGGCCGCCGGCTGAAGCGAAAGAAAAAGCGTTTTACATGGGCGCCCTCCACGCAGCGAACAGTTTGTTTGGCGATGGGTTCTTATCGGAAGCGCTTCCATCGGGATGTCCGGCAGATGAATACAACTATGACCCGCTCAATCCCGTCCCTTCGATCGGCGGCGCAGGACTCTGGCCGAATGCGCCCATCGGTCCGATGGATCAGCGGCCGGCAGAACGCCGCGACGACGTGCTCTGCTACACATCCGAAAAACTTACCAGCCCACTTCACCTGGCAGGAATCCCGCGCGCCGAACTGTTCGTGGAGACAAGCGCTGTGGACACTGATTTCTTTGTGCGGCTGTGCGACGTTCATCCGGATGGCCGCAGTATGCTCATCTGCGACGGCGGACACAGTCTTCGCTACCGCGACGGACTCGAACAGGAAAAACCGGCCATTCCCGGCAAGTGCTATCAGCTGAAAATCGAGCTGGCCTCAACCGCCATCAGTATTCTTCCGGGACATCAGCTGCGCGTTGAGATCACCAGCAGCTGTCTTCCCCGTTATGTCCGGAACCTGAACTCCGGAAAAAATCCACTGATCGAAACGGAAGCCGATGCGGTGACTGCCCGGCAGAAAATTCATCACTCGGAAAAAATGCCGTCGAAAATCATTCTGCCGATATTGTGACCTGCTATCGCTTTTCTCTCCTTTGCCGGAGGTGTTCTGCTGGCGACAGACCGCCCCATGTGCTGTGCGGCCGACTCTCGTCATAGTCCGCCACTTCTCTGGTTTTTCCCGTGCGTCCGAACGTAAAAAAAAGACGGTTCCTTGGTGAATGTAATTATGCGTCCTTTTGCCAATCCGGCTTATTGTCATAAACCCAGCGATAGTAATCCGCGAGTTTCAGCTCTGAAGCTGCAGCTTCGTCAATGAACAGCTTAGCTGCCGCATGATGCTGTAAAATCGAAGCAGGCATAATAGAGGACACCGATCCTTCAACCGTGGCGGCGACCGCCGCAGCCTTGTTTGCCCCAAAGACAAGCATCAGATTCATCCGCGCATCCATAATCGTGCCGATCCCCATCGTGATGCAATGATGAGGAACCTTGGATTCGTCATTGTCAAAGAAACGCGCATTGTCGGCTACGGTCCGCCGGGTAAGCGTTTTAATACGGGTGCGGGAGGCAAAGGAAGAGGTCGGCTCATTGAATCCAACATGCCCGTCGGAGCCGATTCCCAGCACCTGCAGGTCGATTCCGCCTGCATCCTCAATCGCCCGTTCATAGGCCGTGCAGAAGGCCGGGATATCTGAAGTCATGCCATCGGGAATGTGAATATTCTCCGGCTTGATGTTGATCTGACCGAACAAGTTGTCCTGCATGAACCGGTGATAGGACTGTTCGTGATCAGCTGACAGTCCGACATATTCATCCAGATTGAACGTGGTGACGCGGCTGAAATCCAGCCCCTCTTCCTGATGCATCCGGATCAGCTCTTTATACAGCAGTAGCGGCGTACTGCCCGTTGCCAGACCGATCACCGCGTCCGGTTTTTCATGCACCAGTCGCGCCACGACTCTGGCGGCGGCATGACTGCCGCTCAACGCATCGTTACTGATAATAATTTCCATTACAGCATCTCCTTTAAATCGTTAATCATACCCGTCGGAAGTTTTTCCCCGATGTTTGAAAAAAATTTCTTACTTGGAATTGAGGCCCGGCGCAAGACCGAACCCGATATCAATGCATATTTTCGCCTGCTCGGGTGTTACCACGACCTGCACCAACCAGCATTTCCGGAAACGCTTTTTGATCCGCTTCAACGCCTCAGGAGTGTCGGCCAGCGGCTAGACATCGTTGCCGTTATCAATCCCCATCGTCAAAAATACTGACCGTTTTAAAAGATCTCTCAGCAGGAGATCCTCCCTAGCGGTCAACGCGGGATCCGCCGCCGTCAACCAGTTTTTTCACTTCAGAAAGCGATGCCATCGTGGTATCTCCCGGCGTAGTCATCGCTAACGCACCGTGCGCCGCGCCATACTCGACGGCCTGCTGCGGATCACCCAACGCCATCAGGCCGTAAATAAATCCGGAGGCAAAGCTGTCGCCGCCGCCGACACGGTCCATGATTTCGAGGTTCGGACGGTGTGTTGCCGTGTAGAACTTTCCGTCACACCAGCACATCGCGCCCCAGTCGTTGACGGTCGCGCTTTTCACCCCGCGCATCGTGGTGGCGGTCGCTTTGAAGTTCGGAAACTCTTTAATTGCTCTGTCTATCATCTTCTGGAACGCATTGATTTCCAGTTCGGTCAGGTTGTGATCCGCGCCTTCAATTTCAAAGCCAAGACAGGCGGTGAAATCTTCTTCGTTACCGATCATAATATCCACGTACCTGGCGATCTCGCGGTTAATCTCCTGACATTTCTTCAGTCCGCCGAAACCTTTCCAGAGTGACGGGCGGTAGTTGAGGTCGTAAGAAACCATCGTGCCGTATTTCTTGGCTTTTTTCGCGGCTTCAATCACCAGCGGGCCGGTGGTTTCTGACAGCGCGGCGAAGATGCCTCCGGTATGCAGCCAGCGTACGCCGAGAGTTCCGAAAATATATTCCCAGTCGATATCGCCGACCTTCATCTGCGAGGCAGCTGTGTTGCCGCGGTCGGAGCAACCTACCGCACCGCGAATACCAAAGCCGCGTTCGGTAAAATTCAACCCGTTACGAACCGTGCGTCCGATACCGTCATAATCGACCCACTTGATCAACGAGGTATCTACCCCGCCCTGCAGGATGAAATCTTCCATCAGCAGACCGACTTCGTTTTTGGCGAAAGCAGTAACAACGGCCGCACGCTGGCCGAAACAACGACGCAGACCGCGAGCCACATTATATTCACCGCCGCCTTCCCAGGCCTGAAACTGCCGCGCCGTGCGGATGCGGCCTTCGCCCGGATCAAGACGAAGCATTACTTCGCCCAAGGATAAAATGTCGTAGCGGCACTCCGCCGCAGGCTTTACATTGAATGCGTTCATCGGGGCTCCTGTTCCTCAATATAATTTTTCACAGCCAGCACGGTTTCCGGCACCGCCTCGTACGGCAGCACACCCGAACCAAGACAGACTCGTTCACGGCCTCGAGCCAGCAACATCACACGCTCGGCTTCTTTAAATGCAGCGGCGGTATCTGTCGTGCAGAACACAGATGGATTCATATTAATTCGCACCATCACATCCGGATGCTCTTCCATTTTTTTCATGAAAGCGCCTTGGGCCGTTTCGCCCGGGCAGATAATGTATTTCGTTCCTGCGCATAACATCGTTTCGAGAATCGGGAAAGTATTCCCGCCGATAATACAGGACACGTCTTCGCCGAGGACATCCGCCGCACCTTTGATTACACTCTGCAAAGCAGGCAGAACGATATCCTGAAACATATGCGGCGGCACTAATGGCGGGGTCGCCGCCGACTCAAACAGCGTGATTCCCACGCCGGCATCGGCAATCGCTTTACAGAAACGAAGCTGATTTGTTGCCAGTTTCTTCAGTGCCTGCCCGACCACCTCCGGATCGGTCAGACATTCACAGAGAAGATTTTCCAGGCCGCAAAGATTGGACGCCAATGAAAACGGT
Source organism: uncultured Verrucomicrobiota bacterium (assembly GCA_964612095.1). Taxonomy (GTDB): domain Bacteria; phylum Verrucomicrobiota; class Kiritimatiellia; order Kiritimatiellales; family Tichowtungiaceae; genus Tichowtungia. The sequence goes on along the minus strand of CAZTEK010000003.1, from coordinate 12,739 downwards.
CCGCTGACCGGCACCTTAACAACCGCTTCGGGAAGCTGCTGTTTCAACTCCCGAGCCGCTACGATAATCATGCTTAGGCGGCCGGAGGTTTCAGGGTTGTAGTCTTTCCGTTTTAGGATATCTGCAACCTCCTGACACAGGTGCCCCGCTATCGAAGGAATCCCCTCGCCGTCCGGCTCGGCGACAACAGCACCAAAGGCTTCCGCCTCGGGATTGTAGACATCAATACCAACTACGACCGGTTTGTGGCGGTATTTTTCGAACGCGGCCCGGTGTCCCTGAATCAGCAGCTCCTTGTCGCGGGAAACTTCCCACGGCGTTCTGCCGATCAGTCGGGCGGCATGTTCATAAACTGCAGGTTCAAATTTCACAACTCAGGTGCCGTTAAATAAAAAATTAGACTGAGCAGATAGCCGGCCAGACCGATCATCAGCAGTGCGGTTGCAATCCGATACAAGCGGGTTTTATAATTCCGCCGGTGGATGTTCTGCGCCAGCGTTTCGTCGAGACTGTCCGCTTTCCATGCCGTCATCCACTGCAAACGTAAGGGACCCGCGACAACGGCAATAATGGAGGCGAGCACAAATAAAAGACCGAAGCCGATGAAAAAGCGGCTGAAAGAATTCGATTGCGCCATTTTCGGGCCGGAAAAGCCGGTGATGGTTAAACAGATGGTCGCCAGACCCAGCAACATCTGCGATCGCATCTGCAATAGTGCAAACGACTCCTTTATGGCATCGAACAGCTTGCCGAAATCCTTCCCGTAAATTTCTTTGAGAAAATCAACCTCTTCTTTCGGCGTCAGCTTTTTCATGCCCTCAGACCCTTCTGTCAGCCCTTCAGAAAAACCATTCTTCTCATTTCTCCAACATTTGGGAAACAGATCAGATATCCGCGAATCTTTTACTCCGTTGCTCCTGTAGCAACAGCCGCTTCTTCTTTTTCTTCTTCGATCGGCGTGTCCGTTTGGGGCCCGAGGATGCAGTAGCGAGTCACATAATCTGTTACATCGAAGTTGTCCGGCGGAAGCACTGTCGCGAATTGATCAGTCCCCACAATAAATTCTCCACCCGGGGGGATCGCTACCATGCGGCCATCTGGGCCAACAGTGGTTGTCCAGCCTTTCGGAACAGCAATTATTCGACCATCGGGGCCTGCTTCCGTTGTTCCATCCGGCGGAATGGCGGTGGCTCGTTTGTCGATTCCTTCCACGCGCGTCCAGCCTTCCGGAACGGCCACCATGCGCTTATCCTTCCCTTGGGTCGCCGTGCCTCCAGGCGGGATTGCAACACCGCGACCATCCTGCCCGACTTTAAAGCTCCATCCTTTTGGAATGGCAACCGCCCGACCGTCAATTCCGCGCTTGGAACTTCCCTCTGGCGGAATTGCAATAAGACGCCCATCCGGGCCTTTTTCCATTTTCCAGCCATCGGGAACCGATACCGTTCGGCCGTCCGTTCCGCAATATCCGGTTCCTCCGGGGGCAAGGGCCACAATCCGTCCATCCGAGCATATTTCCGTTTTCCACACCGCCAAGGCGCTCTGAACACCGGCTGAAAAAGCAACCAGGATAATTAAACTTCTAACACAGTTTTTCATAGCACTTCCTCCTTCTAATCTATTCTGCTTTCGCCGCACAAGGTCATCTAACCTACAAGCTGAACCCAAAAACTGTTGTCCCAGTTGACCTGCCCCCATTGACTGGATCACCGGAGCTCCAAAATACGGCTTCCAATGATTTATTATTCCTGACGATTGCATGATATATTCTTCTGGGGTCATGTTATCAAGCGACTTGTGTCAGGACATCTTTTTTTAGGCGTTGTACTGGTGGTTTGAAAAAGGCTCCCCTCAAAAAGACGACGACGAAGGTTTAACCGTAAACCTGCCGATAGGATTCCTATCAGAATATCGTGTTCAGGTCGTCATTCGTTCCCAGCATGAGCCCTTTTTCCAATGTCCGGAAAAGCTTCCCGTTTTGCCAGCGGCTCAGCCGATAAAGCGTGGCGAAAGTAAAATCCGGAGCTGTCCCGCCCTGCCCGCCGACCAGTTCGCCGCCGCGCCGCACGTTGTCCTGCATCCACGCCGGAAGCGACAGGTGGTAAGGATTCCGTTTTACTTCTTCAATGTGAAAGGAGGTTGCCGCTATCAGATCGGCGACCGTTTGAACATCTCCCTCAATCATCAAGTTTGGATCGTCCATAGCGCCCCAGAACTCGGTTTCGATCACGGCACAGGAAAAATCGGAGGGCATTTCCGACAGGATATCCATCACCAGAAAATGGGTCGCGATGTGGCGGGAATTCCAGTCCTTGGAATGAGGCATGCAAACGACGGCCGGCTGAACCGCTTTGAGAATTTCAATCCCCTCTGCTTTATCGAGCTTCTGATATCCGGTCCGGCCATAAACATCCCAGCCGAGAAAATCACAGGCGTTTTTGAGTTCTGCGACGCGGCCCGGCTGCCGTTCGACATTACTGCCGAACGTGACGGGCACGTTAATAATCTGCATTCCGGCTTCACGCATCAGACGCAAGGGCAGAAGGCCGGTGATGCATTCGTCATCCGGATGCGGAGAAAAAAGCAGTACCTTCGGCGCATCCGGCGAAATCTTCTGCGGCGGACACGGCGGAAATCCGCCCAGCGGAATTTTTTTGGCGGATTCAACCAGAGATTCAAACTGCTGAACGAATTTTAAATACGGATTCATTTTAACTCTCTCTGACGTTATCCAAGAGTTTCTGCTGCGTTAAAAAATCTTTTCATGTTTTCAATAGTGGTGTCCGGTGGAATTTCGCAACCCGCCGAGACGATACACCGGCCGCCAGTCTCATCCCAGCACCGCTTGACGCTTTCGCCAATACATTCCGGATTTCCGTCCTGTATCACGGACACCGGATCGGCGTTCCCGCTGAAAACCTGTTTAGGCCCGAGCAGCGGCGCGAACGGCGCCATGGAGGAAACCAGGTAATCAATATCGATAATGTCCGCGCCGGTTTTGATCATATCCGGAATCAACGTTGAGGTGTTTCCGCAAATATGCAGCTTCGCCAGCGCTCCCAGCGAATGAACATGATCGACCATGGCTTTTTCGCGTTCGAAGGCGAATTCGCGGTAAAGCTCCGGACCGATCTGCGAGCAGAACGCATCGCCGATTCCGATGCAGTCGGCTCCGGCTTCGACCTGCGCCGTCATGAAACTCATCGCCGACTCTGTAATCACATCCAAAGCCGTATGAACTGCTTCCGGTTCATCGAAAAAATCCAAAGCCGCATCGCTCAGTCCGCGGACATCACCGTACTCTGCAACCGGTCCTTCGGCCCAGCCAACGATAAAGAAACGGTCGCCGCTCCGCTTCTTGAATTCTTCCACTGTATGAACGCGGTTCATCAACCTCGAATGGTCGGTAACACGGTACGGACGCAACCGGCGAACCGCCTCGATGTCTTTCAGTAGACCGCCGCGCTCCAGCGGAAGATTGTCTTCCGGAAATTCCACTTTCACGCCGAAAGCCTGCGCTTCGGCGTACGGATCGGACATGACGGTCACCCAGTCGATACCGAAATCTTCGGCACACCGGAGCATCGCGTGACATTTCCTGTGATGATCCAGACAGAAATCGCTGTATTTCACGCCGGCGTAACGGGCGGCCCAACGCATGACAATCGGATGAAACGGAGGACGGTCAACTTTCTGTCCGGCAATAAACCGAAGTGTGCGTTCTCGCGATGTCATTAGGCTGTCCTCCACTTCTTAATCATCGGGAGACTGGCGGCAGCAACCGCCTGTCCGTGCCGTTTATCCTTTTCGTTCGGGGTGACGATTTTAATCTGTTTTTCCAAACTTTGGAAACTGCCGGATAACACTTCTTTGGCTTTTTGAATGATGCTGCTTCCGCCCTTGCCGCTGGTGACGCGCCCGAGCAGCAGGACGTTGCGAATCTCATAAAACTCAGCGTAGTGAGCAATGGCGTAGCCGAGATATGTTCCGATCGTTGAATAAATCTTTCCGGCGCGTTCATCGCCGGCCGCCATAAGTTTTTGTACTTCGACGAGCCGCTCAGGAAACGGCATGTCCGCTGGAAAATCCAGACTAGCCAGCGGAGCGAGACGGGCGACTGCCTGCTGAGAAAAATACTGTACGCCGCAGCCGCGATCGCCGGACCATTCGTCGGCCGGAGCGTCTTCCCGGTAATCCACCGGAGCAAAGGCCAGTTCGTTAAGCGATGCGGTGATGTTGCCCTCGGGCGTCACATAGCCGACAGCCTGACTCGTTCCCATGGATAAACCCAATACGGCATTTTCGTTCATCGACATCGAGCCGGCCAGCGCGGTCACTTCGCCGTCGTTGACCACCTCAAACGGCACATTGCCCCAGCGTTCCTTGAGGTTGAAGAAAATGCGCCGCACGCTAGATTCGAAATCGACCGGATCGATCCCGCGGAAAAGCGACGCCACGCGAACCTCGTTGTTCACATAGACCCCGGCCGCGCTGCCGCCGATGGCATCGACGCGCGGCAGGTGCGAGGCGGCGCGCTGAAGGGTGTCGTTAATGCCTTCAATGTGATAATTCGGATCGCTTTCAAAATAGGGATTCCACTCGACCTCTTCGGAGAACACCACCTTGCCGTCGATCAACGCGGCGCACTTGCGATCCGATCCGCCAAGGTCAAAGCCGATGCGGCAGCCGTCCAGATGCCGGCCCAGCGGAACCGTTTGTTCGCTGAGCTCAGGGATAGCGTCAACGGGGCAATCCAGAATTTCCAAAGGCTGGAGATAGGTTTTGGTTCCGAAAAAGTCAAAGTCAAAACTCCGCGCCCCTTTGGGCGAATAGATCTTGGCAATCTTCTTTGTTATCGCCGGACATCCGGAGATGAGCGCCTTGCTTCCGCCGCGCTGCCACAGCAGAAACTTCACAATCCGTTCCACATAGCGGAGAGAAAGGGCTTCATTCCCCGCCGTCAGCGGAAGGATGCTGGTCTTGAAAACCGATCCCGTCTGATCAGGACGAACCAGCGCAATCGACACATCGACAGGCGCTCCCGATGATTTCACGCGCTGCCGATATGCGCGATTCCACAACACCGCCGGCACAAAACCGGGATCCAACTCAGGTTTGATCAACTCGTCTATCTTCATAGGAATAGGATGAACGACCGAACAAACATCACTAAGATTAAAATTTTAACTATATTATCTTTTTTTTAACGATATTGACTTTTCCGATCCAAATGTCACCTTTCCCGCATGAACTCCGCATTACTGAATATTGCCGATCCACAGGATTTTTTCAGCGGACGCGGCACATTGAGTCTGCCGGCACCAATCAATCTGCTTTTGTTTGTTCGCCGCACAAAAAAATTGCTTCAGCAAGAGGCGCTGCAAAACCGCTCGCATCATCGATTCGTTCTGATCTTCAATCTGGAAACGGCGGGGCATGTTCACATCGACAACCTGACGTTTCCCTTCAAGCCTGGGCAGGCACTAGTGGTTCTACCCTAGCGGTCTCAAGCGAAGTAACGATGATTTTCCCGCCGACCGTGTAACGCAGGTAAATTGTCCCTTGCCCTTTCGCCCGGGAATCACCTAAGCGGTAACGCTTCCCTTTCCACCTGCGATAAAGCGAGCCCGTACGATTGCGCCCTTTTCCTTCTTTCATCTTTTTTCCCTTCAAAATGGAATTGAGCCATTAAAATCTGGTTCAATCGGTTTTAAAAGTAAAAAAAGGTACAATTAGGGTACAAATCACAAAATCAATTCATCAAAAATGTTATTTAGACGTTTATTTGCAGTACATTTTGTTTAATTTTAAAAATCAAAAATTTTGACTTTTAATCAAAGGGTCCCGGGTTCGAGCCCCGGCCGGCTCACTCTTTAAAAAACGCACTTTATCCTTTGTTTACAAGGGTTTAAATAGTTAGGCTCTTTTTCTTCAACCCTCTTTACTACGGCACCCTCTACTTGTTCAAAAATACTGTTCCAACTGAATTGAAACCCTTCTATCCGTGCGAAAACGCAATCCTTACCGTAATCCTTTATAGCGCACATCCCATACGTGTACCAATTCGGCGGGCGATCCACGGTAAACCACAAATGGCTTGGGCTGTTCGTTGAAATTTTCAAATTTCGTTCTGATCTCTGTCGTATAAAGCACATTGGAATGAAGATCCGTGATCAGCGCATCCGGCGTATCGAGCACCAGCAAATCAACGCCGCACCGTTCCAGTGCAACGGTATATTTTTTTTCACGGATAAGAGCAGCGTGTTCAAAATCTCCAATCAATCCGTTTAATCCAACAAAGTCACGCTGACTAAAATAGGAGACAATCCCCGAGTCAAACATCGCGCCGCGTGCCGATGATGGAGTTTTTTCCCGCAGAAATTCGGCGACTTCCAGTTTGGCCCAGCTCATGGTTTTACGCTGAACCAGCGTAGGATAAATCCACAACTGAGCTCCGGCCAACAGAATAATCAGCAACTGGATTACCGGCAGACCCGCCCTGTAGATATCAGGAAGCGCCGCGCCGGCCGCCAGAGCAATCAAAATGATTTCGGGGACCCAGTACCAAGCGGAAGCCGCCGCATCGTGCGGAGCGGCTAGCACGATAAACAATGCATGTATTCCAACAAACAAAGAAAACTCAGGGCAAAAACTGAACTTTTTAATCAGCCGGCATCGGCGTTCACCGGTCAGTAGATAACCCGTTGCAAGCAACCCACCGATAAGCATACTTCCCAGTAGCAGTTTCGGGGAAATATCTTGCAGTCCAAGAATGTGCTGCACACGGGGAATAAACTGATGCAGACACCAACTTGAGATCATCTCCCAGCTGGCCGCCGGAGAAAAAGATGCTGTTTTTTGCCACGCTGATACCGTTTGTAAGTGGCCGAAGGTTATATAGTTCCACAAAAGATATGGAATGGTCAGCAGTAAACATCCGGCGGCGGCAGACCCTGCGGAAAAAACAAACTCCTTCCATTGCCCTCGCCGCTGCAAAAGCCGGACAAGCCATACAGCAGCGTATGCCACCGGTAGCAGAAAGCTGTCGAGCCGCGCCAGAAAAACGATTCCGGTCAGCAACCCAGCCATGAACGCATATTTTGGACTTTGAAAGCGCCGGTCAGCCGCATATAAACAAAAAGCAAGGTAGCCCAGCAGAGCAAGAAGAACCATCGGGCTTTCCAGAAAACTGAAAAAGATGGTGAACGAGCGGATGTTCAGGAAAAGAATAGCCACTGCGACTACCAAACCGGCGGCGGCCATTTGCACCCGCCGTGCGATAAAAAACAGCAGACCAAGAGATGTCAGTTGCAATGCCAAAATGACAGCATAAACACCGCGCAGCGCAATCCACGGATTATGAATTAGGCCATAAACCGGCAGTAGTACCAACAGCCACAAGGGATGAAAGCCATTTGTAACCGTTACCCCGTCATAAGTACACAGGCCGCGAGTCATAATATTTTGTGCCAGACGCGGATAATAAAGACCGTCATCCGTCGCGGCAAAGGCAGCAGCTTTTTCCAAAGGCTGGAAAAATATCATCCAACCGACTGTCAGCAGGAACAGACCGACCATCAGCCAGAATGTCCGGGACAATGTAAAACCGTTCTTGTTGCTCAAAGTTCTGTCCATTGGTAGACCATTCCAAACTGATCCTGACGCACCGGTTCCAACCCAGCCCGAAGAGGTGCAGATACTTCACGAATTTTTATAACAGAGTCCGGCGAGCGCTGGGCAACGGGTGGAAGCATCTCTATAACATCCTCGAAGACAAATATTCGCGCCACAGCTCCGGCTTTCAACGCATTCCACTGATTCAAATCGATATGTTTGGCATCAATAATTACGGCAGAAGTCTGATACTCGAGAAATGTTACAAAGCTATGCGAATCGGCTGTGAGAATCAGATCGCCGTGGCGGGCCTGTTCAATGATCCATGCGCTTTTCTGACGGCAATAATCGCCGTCCGGATCTTTCACCAGACTCATCCCGCCCACCCAATTATGAACCAGTAAAGCGATTGCCAGCGCGGCAGGTAGCCAGCGCGAAAGCCGACCGCCCAAAGGAGCGGTGCACCAGAACAATCCGACGATCAACCAGAACGGAGCAAGCGCACTGACCCACATTTCAGGATTCGCCGGCTCAAAACAAAAAGCCATTCCGACCGTTCCTCCCAGCCACAACAGGGCAAGCCCTGTCATTGCTGTCCAGTGAACCTTTCGAGCCACAAGAAACAACAGTATGGTGAAAAAAGCCGCGGTTATGCCTAATGTTACCGGAGCCAGCCACCGCACCCATACCGGAGCGTGCCGCCCCATAAAAATTTCCTCTTGAAGCATTTGAGACGGGAACAAGGATTCGATTTTTTGAGCGGCAGACGGAAAAGCAAACAAGAAATTGGCTGAAAGCAAATTCTGTCCCGCAGCGGCAGTGCCTTTGAGCCAGACGCGCGGAGAAAATAATGATTCGCGCACAATCTGTTTATCGGCAAAAACGGTTAACCCGGCCGTCTGGGCGGCAGAAAAGTATACAGCGGATACAAGCAACACGATCAACGTGAAATACAAAACGGCACGGCGGCGACATTGTTTCGCAAAATAAAACAGAGGAACAGCGAGCAGAATGGCCGGTAACGTAACGAGATGAATCAGTAAGGCGAAAACTCCGCTCAACACACTACCGCCGAAAAATAACGGATGATCTCCGGCGCGAACGGCGCAATAAATTGTTAGAAGCATAAGCGCCGCAGCGGGCACATAGATTTCAGCCGTCGTGCTATATCTCCAAAACCCGTATGAAAATAATAATGCTGCAGAGAAGAACCAAGCCGTACGCTCCTTTGCACCCGCCCGCCGTAGCAGTGAAGCAAACAAACAAACGGCCAGTGCGCCTGAAATCATACTGACGGCGGTTAAAACCGGCAAAGAGCGTCCGGTATATCCTGCAAACTGCACTGCACGAAAAATTATTCGCATCAGCGGGAGATAGAGCAAATGATGTCCATGGAACATTTCTGACCAAGCCCCCTGCTCTGTCATAAAGGAATAATAATAGGCGTCCTCCGCCTCGCTGTGGTTGGCCGGAACGGTCAGCGCGAGAAATCCCAGTACAACCGCAAATAGAAGACCCGGTTTAAATCTGACGTTCATGACGGAACTCCCCGCAACCGCTGACGAATGATTCGGAAGAAAAAAAGCGGCAAGCCGACGACATAGCGTTTGAAGTGTTTACGCGGAGCGGACACCAGTCGCGCCAACCATTCGAATCCGGACTGCGTTACCCAGCGGGGCGCACGTTTTTCATATCCAGTGTACCAGCGAAACAGTGCTCCCGTGGCAATAATCACGCCCTTTCCTAAACGAGCCTTCGCCTGCCAGGCCCATTTCTCCTGTAGCGGCATACCCATGCCGGTAAGGATGATATCCGGACCCAATCGTTGAATTTCTTTCATGATCCGAATATTCGCATCCCCATCCACCTCAAAAAATCCGTCGTGCCAACCAACCACTCGAAGTGCAGGATGTTTTTCTTTGACCTGCTGAGCGAATTGTTGAACCACATTATGCGTGTCACCGATAAAATAGAGGCAGTATCGACGCCGCACACATAGTTTGAAAAGTTCATCGATCCAGTCAGGCGGCGTCATACGCTGTCCAAGCGTTTTCCCAATCATCTGTGCCCCCAGCTTGACGCCAAAACCGTCGCAGAAAACGATTTCCGAAGCGTTCAGGATGTTGCGAAACTCCTGATTTTTACAGGCAATATTACAGGCATGAACGTTGACATTATTCACCAGCGCGAGCCGCCGGGCGGCGGCCAGCCGATCAATCTCAGCCAACAGTTCCGGCTGATCGATCACATCTACGTTGACGCCGAGAATATTGATTTTATCCATGCGGATTCCTGCTGAATTCATCCAAAACATTCGCTAATGCCTGCGCAGAACGGGCTTTGCCATACGCTTTAAAATCATAGGAGCCTGAGCGCACCGATTCAACCGCCTTTCGCACCGCTGCTGGCATTTCATCCAAACATTGGAACACTTCACCAATTCTGACCGGCGAATTGACCTGGTGCCGCAAAAGAGGGAAATCCGGAACCACAACCGCCGTGCCGGAGGCGGCGGCATCGGCCAGCGGGCCGGAGGCGCGATAGAAATAACTGTCACGCTCACCGTTCTGCACCAGCACATCGCACCGGGCCAGCATCGCACGATAATCTTCGTCCGCCGCCGTGCCGACAACCCGGACTCCCGGAAGCTTCACTGCCTCCGGATTCGGAACTCCCGCCACAACCTCACAGTCTGAAAAATGCTTAATCAACAAGCGTAGCAATTCATCCATTCCTTTTTCGGGCCGGTAATAACCCGCCACGCCGATCACCGGACGCGCATTGTTCTTCTCTTCGGTAGCTTGCTCTGGCACGGGATGAGGTAGCACCAAATTCTGCAGCGACGGAATATTCCAAGCTTCCAACCCTTGGAAATCCTGCGTTTCAAAAATTGCCCAGCGAGCCCCCATCCTCGCCAATGCGGTCATGCCAAACCGCTCTACCCGACTACGCACAGCCCATTGCAGATTATGATGGATCATAAAAAAAAGTTTACCGCGAAGCGGCCAAAGCAACGGGAACACCACGAGAAGTGGAATCGTCGAAAACTCACGCACCAGAATATGACGGTGACATGAAGCACGCCAGCAACGGAAAACCAAAAGAACATGGCGCAACAAAACTCCAGTTTTCCAAAAAAAAGAACCTTCGTTTGTCCATCCAGTCAGCGGATTCCTGATGCAAAACCAATCGCTCTGTGCAAAACAGCAGGCCTGCTCAAGCGGACGTAGCGATTGATGGTATTTTTCAGCCTTCATTGCAAATTGCTTTCAGGATCGTATGTGCAAATTGTTTTGGACGGCTTCGTTGTACAAAAGCCACACAGCGTTCTTCATCCACGACGGGCAGAGATTGTACGGACGCCATTATGGTCTCCATCAGCTTTTCTGGACTGACCGTACTAACCACTCCCAGTCCATTCTGCAAAATCATCCGTCCGAGGAGACCGCCATCGGGACCGATTACCGGAGTGCCAGCCTTAGCCGCCAACGCCAGAATAC
>CAZTEK010000003.1:0-1525 GCA_964612095.1 uncultured Verrucomicrobiota bacterium | reverse complement strand
CCGCCATCGGGACCGATTACCGGAGTGCCAGCCTTAGCCGCCAACGCCAGAATACCGCTCGAATATTCCGGACGGGTGTACGGCATTAGAACCACATCGGATTGTTCAAACAAAGCCATCATGCGTTGATCGGACACAAAGCGGTCTTCAACATTCAGTGTGATGTCAGGACGGGCGGCGCGCAGACGTCCGACGGCCTGCGCAAAAACTTGCTGATAACCGCGCTCCGGCTCGCCACAAAAAAGAAAGACGCTTTTCGCCGCCGCTTCAGGCGGAAGCAGATGTAACGCTTCAATCAGCACATCAGCCCCTTTGCGAGGGGAAACAGCGCCAAAAAAAAGAAACACCGTTTGCCCGTCGCCGATTCGATATTCGCGGCGGATTGAAAAGTCGATCTCTGCGGTGATTTCCGGTGCCGGATCAGCCAGCGGAATAAAATGAGTTCGAGCGCCGAAACAGTCGGTTAGATAACGGCAGCTTTCTTCTCCGTTCAGCAGAAAAAGATTTCTAACCGGCGCGCGGCGTAGCAGCAACCCTGTTTTCCACTCCTTGAAAAAAAATTTCAGGCCGCGCGACAATTCTGGGTATTGAACAAACAGGATTGCCGAAACAGGACACGGCGCCCCGCACAAGGCAAAAGCGAGTTCCAACGGGGTCAGCTCAAGAATCAGTGCATGATCCGGAGAATGCTCGCGACAAGCTTTCCGGAAAAGTTGATAGAGAAGCCACTGCTTTTTCCAACGCCCCGCCGACAACAGCTGACAGGCAGCCGAATCCGAAACTTCATCCGCCGTAAAAAAAACAAATCGGCACCCGGCATATTCCGGAACGGCATCCATCAGCCAGCGGATAAAATTGGCACGGTGTCCACCAGCAAGAGGCTCAAATATGAGAACGGTTTTCATTTTGTCACTGTTTTGCGTTTCTTGAGCCATTCAATATTCCGCTTCACGGTTGGATTGGAAGAATCCAATTTTTGCGCATATTCAAAAGCAACCAAAGCCTCCTCGTACAATCCTGCTTTGCGCAGTTCAATGCCTAATTTGCGCCAATAAAAATCGTTGAAGCGTTTGTAGTTGGCCGCCTGACGCAGATAATCCAATCCTTTATCCCGATTGCCAAGAAACAGTTCAACGCGCCCCAAGCCGTAAACCACTTCCTCTTTTTTGGTATTGGTCTGATAAGCTCTGGCATAGGCGGATTGCTCTTTGAGCGCCCATTCATGCTTACGAGCCGGATCAAGCTCGTTATACCGATAATAGTAATAAACCTGCCCGAGTCCCAGTTGGGCGAGCCAGTTCTGTGGATCAATCCGTTCAGCAGTTTTATAAAAGGTCTCAGCCCGCTGAAAATTCTGTTCCGCCAAAAATTTATCACCCCAGACGCGAATCCAAGACGAGCTCATCACCTGCACGGACCAAAGAGCAGCAAGGAGAATGAGGACGGAGGACAGAAGACGGAGGACAGGGGTCAGAGGACGGACGACTGAGGACGGAGGACGGACACCTGAAGACGGAGGACGGAC
>CAZTEK010000002.1:0-30801 GCA_964612095.1 uncultured Verrucomicrobiota bacterium | reverse complement strand
ATATTTTTACGACGACGCTGACGACGCCGGATAACAAGCGGGTGATTGTGCCGAATTCAAAAATGATGGGCGATAATATCACCAACTATTCCGCTGAAGGCACGCGGCGCGTCGATTTAACGGCGAGTATCAGTTACGGCGATAGTATTGATAAGGCGAAGGCCGTTTTGATGGATCTGCTGGTAAAAGACCCTCGCGTGTTGAAAGATCCGGCCCCGTTTGTCGGCGTTTCAGCAATGGCTGAAAGCAGTATCGATTTTGCCGTACGCCCGTGGGTGAAGGTTGAGGATTACTGGGATGTTTTCTTTGCACTGAACGAAGCGATCAAGAAGCGGTTTGATGCTGAAGGACTTTCGATCCCGTTTCCACAACGCGATGTGCATCTCTACAAGCACGAGGTTTGAGGAACGAGGACGTTTAGCGCACGTTGCTTTACGGTTATTTTAACTTCCGCCGGAGCTGAGAGCAGTTCGCCGTCGAGTTGCATCGGACCTGGTGTTTTGCGCTGTACGGTCAGTGTGCGGAAGGGTTTGGTGTGGATTCCGCTCAACTGATCAATGGTTCCATCAAAGAGTTTTCCTAGCATGAGAACGATGATTGGCATGTCGCGCTTACGGACGGTGACCAGCAGGAGCTGTCCGTCGTCCGCTTTGGCTCCGGGGGCGATTTGCGCGCCGCCGCCATATTGAGAAAGGTTGGCAACGGTGCAGACTTGTGGATCGTCGATGGTGAATGTTTCTTCGTCGTCAACACATAGGGTGAAGGGTTGCGGGGTGTAATCGAAAAACTGGTAAACACCGGCGAAAATGTAGGGCAGCACGCCGCGTACGGGCGATTTTTCGAAGATGTTTACCAGTGCGGCGTCCCATGCCAGCGAGCAGGTGACGAAAAACGGCTGTCCGTCCGCGTAGCCGACATCAATGCGTTGCACGGTGGCCGAGGCCAGCGCCACCGTGGCTTTGACTATGTCTAGTGGAATATCAAAGTGACGTGCAAAGCCGTTGCCACTTCCGGCGGGGATGACGCCCAGCGCGGTATCAGTGCCGATCAGTACGCTACCGATGGAGTTGACCATACCGTCGCCGCCGATTACCAGCAATCGACCGACGCCGTCTTCGACTGCGCGGCGTGCTTTAGCCTGTCCGTCTTCTTTGGAGGTACTGAATTGGATGGATAGATCGTTTCCCGGCTTATCCCAGTGTTCGATGAGTGCTCCGTAAATGCGATCGAGGGCGACTCCCATTCCGGAGTTTGGATTGATCAGGATACGAACTTTGTTTTCGGTAGCCATAGTCAGTAAATTAATCCGGTGCGGACTTTTTCAGCGGCGGCGGGACTATCGCGCAGTTCAATTAGTTTGAGTGCGAAGGCGAAGGCGGTGCCGGGCCCCTGGCTGGTGACCAGATTGCGGTCAACCACCACCGCTTCGTCTGATCGATCGGCACGATGCATTTCTTTTTCGACTCCCGGATAGCAGGTGAAGGATCGTCCTTTGAGTACGCCTGCTTTGTGAAGTGCGAGTGGCCCCGCGCAGATGGCGGCGATCCATTTTTCTTCGATGTCGAAGATACGAATAGTTTCCTGTACGCCGTCGTGCTCGCAAAGCATTTTGGTGCCGCCAGCGCCTCCCGGCAGAATGAGCAGGTCGAAGGAAAGCAGGTCGAGTTCTTCCCAGCGGGCATCGGGAATGATTTTTATTTTGCGTGAGGCGGTGACGGGATGGGTGCCGTTCAGTCCGGCCAGTACGACGTTCCATCCGGCTCGGCGAAGTATGTCAGCGACAATGACGACTTCCATTTCTTCGCAGCCTTCGGCAATTGGAATGAGGGCTCGGATCATGGCAGATTCCTTACTTGTCTTCCACACAGCGCGCGAGTTCGCTTGTGATCATACCGAGTGTTCCGGCGGGCAGGGGCGTTTCGAGGGTGTTTTCGAAAAGCGTGCATAGATCGTTTTCGGTGCAGATGCGTACGCCGCCGACGTTGGCAAGGCCGTCCTGCGGTTGGTTGCCGACGAAGCAGATGACTGGATAAACCGGCGCAACGGGGCATCCTGCCGTGGAAAGATGTTGTAGCAGGGCGTCCGCTTCTTCTTTGACCTGTTTGAGCGGCGGGCGGCTGGGTGCATTTCCGTTGCAGAGCACTTGTCCGTTCTGAAAAGTGATATCTCCGTTCCAGTTTTTGGTTTCGATCACGAAGATTCCCGCGGGAGCAACGACGATATGATCGAAGGCTGGGCCGCCCGGATCGAGTTGTAGGTCGTTAAAAATTGTATGGTTTGCAGGCAGGAAGGAAAGTATGCGCGCGACCGTCTCTTCCCCTTCGGCTCCTTTGAGAAAATTACGCAACCTGCGAGCGCTCCATCCCGTGAAGAGAGCCAGTAATACGGCTAGTAAAACGAAGAGGATGCCAACCTGCGAGGTGGATAGATGGGGTACCGGCAGGGCGGCGTGCAATAACCAGCCTGCTGCGAGACAAATGGGAATCAGAGGCCAGAAAACGCGTAATGGGCCTAGCGTGCGAGGTCCCTGTCCAGGGCTACCATAGACTTTTGCAAAGCGGCTGATGGTTTTTTCGGAGTTCATGGATAGACACTACCTGAGTTTGCGCTGTCTGTAAACTTGACCTTTCAGCTCAAAAAAGGCTTATCTTCTTAGCTCAAACATTCGAACGAAAGGCCTCATTTTGGATAAAAAACCATTTTTTCGTCGCGCCGATTGGATATCCTTCGGGCTCACGTTTCTAATTGCGCTGGTTGTTTATACGTTGACGCTGGCACCGACGGTTACGCTGGAAGACTCCGGCGAGCTGATTACGGCATCCGACTATCTCGGTGTTCCTCATCCACCCGGCTATCCGATTTGGTCGTTGCTGACCTGGTTTTTTCAGTGGATTTTTAATGGAGTAACCTATCACGGCTATCCGAATCCAGCGTGGGGCGTTGGCTTTTGTTCCGCTTTTGCTGGTGCGCTGGCTTGCGGCACGCTGGCTTTACTGGTGAGCTGTTCCGGCCTCCAGATTCTTCATGGGTTGAAAAAAGAGACTCGGGTGCTGGGTGAAAAAACGGAGAGTCTTTTCTGCTGTGTGGCGGGTATTTCCAGCGGACTGTTGCTGGCCTTCAGTCAAGGAATGTGGTCGCAGTCGGTGATTGCCGAAGTGTATGCCCTTAACATTCTTTTCCAGACCGCCGTGCTGCTTTTCCTCTATCGCTGGATGGTTGAGCCGGAAAATCCAAAGCCGCTTTTCCTGATGGCCTTCACGTTTGGACTCGGTCTCACCAACCATCAGACCCTTTTATTCATGGGCGCTGGCGTGGCTTTGGCTGTGCTGTTGCGTCATATCCGGCTGGCACGCGACTTTGCTGTTGTTGGCGCATTTTATGTTCTGATGATCGGGCTCAACAAGATGATGGTCGACGATCCTCAGTACGCGAACTGGTGTTGGACTAATGGGCCAGCGCATGTCGGATTCTGGTTTTGGACGGTTTATGCCGTGGTCGTGCCAGTGCTTGGACTTTTTCTGCCAAACGGGAAAACAGTTTGCGCCACTTATCTGCTGATGTTGCTCGGCTTGTCTTTTTATCTCTATATGCCGATTTCGTCGGATCAGAACCCGCCGATCAACTGGGGCTATCCGCGCACCTGGGAAGGCTTCATGCATGCCATCACCCGCGGACAGTACGAAAAGGTCACGCTGACGGATGTGTTTTCTCCGGTTTTCCTTCAGCAGATCGGGGCTTATCTGCACGATTTGCGCGCGCAGTTTTTTGGTCCGGTAGCGTTGTTGGCTATTTTACCGTTCGCTTTTATCGTGCGGGTCGGACGTAAAAACCGCGACTGGCTATTCACGACCGTGGCGGCTTTTATCGGAGTGGGAATTCTTTTCATCATCTTGCAGAATCCAAAGCTCGATATTCAGACGCTTTTTATTGCCCGTGTGCAGTACATCCAGTCACACGCCATTTATGCCCTTTGGATCGGCTACGGCTTGCTCCTTTTGATGGCATGGCTCGAAGCCTTGGTTGGTAATAATCCAGTGACCAAATGGATCGGAACCTTATTGGTTTTTCTGTTGCCGTTCTCGCTGGTTTATAAGAACTACTATAATGAAGAACAGCTCAAAGTCGTTGGCGGCTCCGAACAGAACGGGCATGACTTTGGCTGGCAGTTCGGCAACTGGCAGTTGCGCGGCGTGGAAGGGATTAAAGAAGACCTCTGGTATTACTGCGGCAAAGATCAGGCGAAATTCGACGCCGAGTGGGCGAAGTACCCGAATCCCGCTTATCCGCCGCCGATGGGAACCAACGCGCTCTTTTTCGGTGGAACCGATCCAGGCCGTTTTGTGCCGACCTACATGATTTATTGTCCGGGCGTACGGCCCGATGTCTATCTGATTACTCAAAACGCGCTGGCGGATAACACCTTTATGGCGGTTACCCGCGACCTCTACGGCGACCAGCTTTGGATTCCTTCGCAGTCAGATAGTAATCGCGCTTTTCAGGAATACATTCAGGCTATCCAGAGCGGAAAACTGGATGCGGGTGCGGATGTAAAAATGGACGGCGGGCGTGTTCAGGTGCAGGGCGTTGGTGGCGTTATGCAAATCAACGGTATTCTCTGTAAGCAGATTTTTGATCATAACCAGTATGTCACTGAATTGAAAACGGATGAGGCGACCCGTGAATCCGGTTCGGCAGTTGTTCCGTTTGATCCGGTCGACCCGCAAACCGGCAAGTTGCGTAAGCGCGACTTTTATGTTGAAGAGAGCTATGTCATTCCGTGGATGTATCCTTATTTGACGCCGCACGGTCTCATCATGAAAATTAACAATGAGCCGACGGAAATTACGCCGGAGATGGTCAAGAACGACCATGAATTCTGGAATTGGTATGTAAATCGGCTCGTTAGTGATTCAAAATTCACCCGCGACGTGGTGGCCTGTAAAACTTTTTCCAAATTGCGCAGTGCGATTGCCGGTCTCTATGCCGCACGCGGCAATGTGCCCGAGGCGGAATATGCCTTTAAGCAGGCTGTTGAGCTTTACCCGCTCAGTCCAGAAGCCGTTTTCCGGTTAGCAGATCTCTATATGCGTCAGAAGCGGTTCGACGAGGCGCATAAAGTGATTTCTGATTTCCTTGTTCAAGATGTTCATAATGAAAGCGCGAAAGGGTTCCTTCAGCAGATAGAACAGCTGCGGAAAATGATCTCTCGTAGAGCCGAACTCGAAACTTCATTGAGTGGTGGGCAAGGTGTGGATATCAACACTGCTTTTGAACTCATTCAGATTTATAATGCGATGCAAGAAATTGGCCCGATGCATCAACTTGTTGGTAATTTGCTCCGTTCTAGCTTGCCGCCAGAAATTAATCTTCAGCTTGCGCAAATGCTTGTTCAGATGAAGCGGGTCGATTTGGCTGAGCCGGTTATCACAATGTATCTGAAGGTTAAGCCTGATGATTTGCAGGTTCAGGTCGAATTAGCTGCTGTGCGCCTTACGCTGGGTCGTGTAGATCAGGCTCTCACAACGCTTAGAATGGTGGTTGAAAAAGGTGGAGAGCCGATCCGCGCTATGATTCGCAAGGATATGCGCTTCCAGCCCTTGTGGAACGATGCACGCTTTCAAGCCATTGTGCCACCTACGGTCGCTCGCCCGCCATTCGGTGCCATGCCGCAATCTTCGGGACTTGGTGGATTATCGTTTTGACCGGTGTCCGTTGAAAACAAGCGCTATTGATTCTGCGGCATCAACGGAGATTTTAAACCTCGGAAAAAAGTTCCAAGAATCGGGAACTTCTGCCATTTTTCCCGCCATGAACGAAATGCCTGAAAATCTAACCTTGATTGCCGGACGAGGCGACTACCCGTTGTTGCTCGCCCGCGCCGCCCGCAGAGGCGGGGTAAAGTTTATTTTTGCGGTCGCCTTTAAGGGCGAGACCAGCCGTGAGATCGAAACCGTGGCTGATGAGGTGGTTTGGTCGCATGCGGGCAGTCTTGGCGAATTGCTTGATGCACTCAGAAAGAGCGGGACGAGGCATGCTGTGATGGCCGGGCAGATTAATCCTAAAAACCTTTTTTTCCTCCGGATGGACAAGGCTCTTATCGATTTACTCAAAAGTCTGCCGGTCAAAAATACGCACACTATCCTGGGCGGCATTACGGCCGAAATTGAAAAAACCGGCGTAAAGTTGCTGCCTGCCAGTTCCTTTATGCAGGATTATATGCCTGTTGCAGGGGCGCTCACCGCTCGTGCTCCCGACGCTCAGGAACTCAATGATATTGAAATCGGCAAACGCGTTATTAAAGACACCAGCCACCTCGACATCGGACAAACTGTTGTTGTCAAAGAAGGAATGATCCTGGCCGTCGAGGCGTTTGAGGGAACTGATCGAGCCATCCGGCGCGGCGGAAAGCTTGGCGGGCGCGGTGCGGTCGTCGTCAAAGTTCCCAAGCACGGACACGACATGCGCTTTGATATTCCGGTTATCGGGAAGTGGACGCTGAAGTCGCTCAAAAAAGCCAAGGCTTCGTGTCTGGCGATCGAAGCAGGCGGAGCTATTCTTCTCAACAAAGACGAGCTCGTTGCACAGGCCGACGCTATGGGGTTGGCTGTTGTGGTTTTAGACAATTGTGGACGCTGAATAAAAAAAAGACAGGAGTACAGGATTAACCGGATAAGAATTTAAAATCCTGTCCATCCTGTTATCCTGTCGGGAAAATATGAAATCACTACTGGTCATAGCAGGCGAAGATTCCGGCGATATGCACGCAGCGGATGTGATCCGTGCGTTGAAAGAAAAACGTCCGGATTTGACGTTCTGGGGAATCGGCGGCGACAAGCTGCGCGCCGAGGGAATGGAACTTCTTCACCACACCCGCGAGATGGATGTGCTAGGTTTCGTTGAGGTATTCAAGCGCTATCCCTTTTTCAAGCGGACATTTAATGAAGTGCTGGCCGAGGCGGATCAGCGCAAGCCGGACGCCGCGCTACTGGTCGATTATCCCGGCTTTAATCTGCGCTTGGCCGCTGAGCTAAAAAACCGCGGCATCAAAGTGCTCTACTACGTCTGTCCGCAGGTCTGGGCATGGAATCGCGGACGCATTCCGAAGATGGCTAAAATTATTGATCGGCTGATGGTGATTTTTCCGTTCGAGGTCGAGGTGTTCAAAGGCGTTGATCTGAAGGTCGATTTTGTCGGCCATCCGATGGTGGATGAGTTGCGGGAATTTCGTGCAAAAGATCCCGAACCGTTGCCATGGAACGGGAAAAATAAAATCGCGCTACTGCCCGGCAGTCGCAAACAGGAAATAACTTATATTTTGCCCGGACTGCTCGAAGCGGCTCAAGTTCTTGAACAATCACGGCCCGATGTTTCTTTTTTGATTCCGGTGCCGGAACGCCGGCTTGCGCTGGCCGAATCCATTTTGCAGAAGGTTGGCAAAGCACCGCGCAATATTTCAATTGTCACGGGCAGGGCGCGTGAAGTACTCAAACAGGCCGCCGCCGCCTTTGTCGCATCCGGGACGGCCACGCTGGAAGCCGCGCTGCTGCGCTGTCCGACCATATTAGTTTACCGCACCAGCTGGTTTAATTACCTGCTCGGCCGCGTGCTCATCCGTATCCCGTGGCTTGGCATCGCCAATATTGTATCGGGTCGTGAAATTATGCCTGAACGTATTCAGCATCACATGACCACGATTAAACTGGTAGCCGCCATCGATCCGCTGATGAACGACACACCGGTGCGTTCGGCGATGATCGAGAATTTCCAGGCCTTGGAAAAAATGCTCGGCGCCGGCGGCCCCGCTATTCGTGTCGCTTCGATTATCGCAGAAGAGCTGGGTTGATTTTTCGGACAGCTGGCAATAAAAACTGCCCCGAACCGTTTGATAGACAAAGTTTACGGTTTTTTAACGGAAGGATACTTCATGCGGAAGAGTTTCGGGTCGTTACGTTTTTTTACTTGTCGTGTGATCCCGTGGATTGTTCTCACGGCCTCGTTGACATTCGCCCAGCAATTAGACCGTATTGAAAAAGAGGCGTTGGAGCCGGGTGAGCACACACGAAAGATTACCGTTGGTAATCTCCAGCGCCACTACACTGTCTACGTTCCGCCGCAGTACGACGGCAAGATGCCAGTACCGGTTGTCGTCATGTTGCACGGCGGGGGCGGCACCGGCAAAGCCGCCGCCGAAGAAACGGGGTGGAGCGTGAAGGCCGATAGGGAGGGGTTCCTGGCGGTCTTCCCCGACGCGATGGCACGCGACCCCGGCAAGCCGGGCAGTTTCGCCCGCAACCCGCAGCTTTGGAACGACGGTTCCGACCGGTTCTATCCCGGTCAGAACGCGCCTGACGACGTGGCTTTTCTCAACGCAATGCTCGACGACCTCGCCGCCCGGTTTGCCGTGGACACGCGGCGCATCTATGTCACGGGTTTCTCGAACGGTGCCTCGATGTGCTTCCGGTTCGCCGCTGAGGCGTCGCAGCGTGTGGCCGCCATCGCCCCGGTTGCAGGCGCATGCTGGCTGGAGAATATTGCGTTGTCGCGGCCAGTTCCGATGTTATATCTCACCGGTACGGCGGATCCGCTCAACCCGATCGGAGGCGGCGTGCCGAAGCTCGCGATCGGTGCCAGCGACAAGATCCGAGCGAAACCAAAACCGCCCGTGCGCGACTCAATCCTGAAGTGGGCCGAGGCCGTCGGTGCTCCTGCGACGCCGCGAACCACGACGGAAGTGAACGGCGTTCGCATCGAAACCTACGGCGCTGGCCGCGACAGCGCGGAGGTAGTCTATGTCACTGTCGAAGGACTCGGCCACACATGGGCCGGGGGCAAGAGCCTGCTGCCGGAGTTCATGGTCGGACCAAAATCAGACAAACTCAAGGCCACGGATATGATATGGGATTTCTTTCGGAAGCGGCCTATGGCTGTAGTAGCTCGATAAAAACGGTGATGGGAAGATCTTTGCTGAAGTTGCCGAATCGAAAGGGCGCATAGCTATGCCAAACTCAGTTCGAGTCTGGATTTGTGCTTCTTCCAGTCGGGTATGGTCTGCTCCAGTAAGCGGTAAAAGGCAGGGCCGTGGTTACGGTGCGCCAAATGACAAAGTTCGTGAGTGAGTACGTAGTCGATGCAATCACGCGGAGCGCAAACCAACTTTGTGTTCAGCGTCAGGTTTCCCTTGCTAGATAGACTTCCCCATCGGGTTTTCATCGTGCGGATTTTTAAATTCGGACGAAGGAAGCCCTGCTTCTCGAAAAGATGCCAGCAACGTTCGAATGAGGTGGAAAAATGCTGCGCGGCTTTCTCTGTGAACCAGTGATCGAGAGCCGCTTTGACGACCGCCGGAGTCGCACTATCTTTTACTGAAACGGTTAGCCATCCGCGCCGGAGTTTTACGGAAGGCTCTGCGCCGGTGAGGACTTTCAGCCTGTATTGCTTTCCCAAATACAGATGAGTTTCGCCGCTGATGTAATGCCGGGAAGGGGTGCGCGGTTTGAACTGCTGGAAATAATCGAGTTTGCTTTTAATCCAGCGGCTGCGGTGAAGTACCCGTTTTTTTACCTCTTCCGCCGAGACGCCTTCCGGAGATTTCACCGCAACCTTGCCGTCCAGATATCGGTATTTTTAAAAAGGTAGAGCAAGCGTCCCGCTTGCTTTCCGCGTGTGGCAGATCCGCCGAGGCGGAAAAACGGGCGAGACGCTCGTTCTACTTTTTACCGAATCACTGTCGAAACTGGTACAAGTTCCGGCAGTACGGGCAAATCAGAAATAAGGAAAGCGGCGTCGCGCTTCGCTTGCCGCCGCACTCCAGATTTTTCTACCGCATTTCCTGACCGCCGGTGACGTTGATCGCCTGGCCGGTCATATAAGAAGCGAGGTCGGACGAGAGGAATACGACGACGTTTTCGACATCTTCGTATTCACAGCCGCGGCGCAGCGGAACCTGTTTGGTGTAGAATTGTTTGACGTCTTCGATGCAGGTCGCGCCGGGAACTTTGCCCGCTTCGAGGTACTGCTTAAAGAGTCCTTTTTCCGGATCCATCCACAGCGTGCCGTTCAGGAAGTTGCCGGGGCATACGGCATTGCAACGGATGCCGATTGGAGCGAGTTCCAGCGCGACGCTTTGCACGAGGCCGATCTGTCCGAATTTGCTGGCGGCATAGGCGGAGTTGGCCGCGCTGCCTTTTTTGCCGGACTTGGAGCTGATGACCACCATCGAGCCGCTCTTCTGCGCTTTCATGATTTTCGCGGCGTGTTTAAGGGTGAGGAAGGTGCCGTAGAGATTGACGTTGATGACGGCCTGCCATTTGCCGGCGACGGCGGTATCAATCGGTTCGGCAATGAGGATTGCGGCGTTGGCGATGACAATGTCCACACGGCCGAATTCATCCATCGCTTTTTTGAAGAGCGCTTCGACATCTTCTTCTTTGGTGACGTCGGTTTTTAATCCGAACGCTTTGCGGCCGGCGGCGGCAACTTTGGCGGCGGTGGCGGCAGCGCCGTCCCCGTTCATATCGCCGATGACGACATGGCAACCTTCTTTGGCGAGGCGCAGGGCAAGGGCTTCGCCCAATCCCTGAGCTCCGCCGGTGAGTACAGCAACTTTATCTTTCATCATAAATAAATTCCTTATTATGCAAAATGAGCGAGCAGGGCTTCTTCAGCTTCTTTGGTCCAGACACCGTTTTTCATTTTCGCAGCAACCTTTGGCAGAGTGTCCGCGAGGTCTGAAATCAGAGTCAGTTTGAGTCCTTTGCAGGACGGGTAGACCATGATCTTGCCAGGGACTTCCTGTTTTTCCACCTTGCGGATGCCGAGTACGGCTTCGTCCAGACCGCTAATGGCAGCAACCGACACGTTGGTGTCAATATTGCCAGCTGCAACGTGGTTCAGAACGATTTGGATGTCATCCATGGTCGAGCCGGAGGTGCCGATGAAGTAAAGCTGGCGGTCGCAATAAATATCGAGGTCGATCTCGCCGTATTTCTCAGCCGGAATGCCGGCGAAAATATCAATGATGCCTTTCGGCGCGGTGGTTTTGACGGCGGCGGCGACCAGCGCCGGTACCGGAGCCATGACGACCTGCATGTCGAACAGCACGTCCGGCTGAGTGACTTTCGGGTTGTAGCCGATGTAAGTCGTTCCCGCGGCTTTGGCGGTCGGTTCGGCAATCTTGGCCAGTGCCGCGAGGCGTTCGTCGCTGAGGTCGGCGGCGTAGACGGTTACGCCGTCGCCGACGCAGAGGTCGCGGATCACGTGCGTGACGCCCATCGGGCCGGCAGCGCCGATGACGTTGACTTTATCGCCTTTGCGCATTTCACAACGTTCCGGAATGGCCGCAACGGCGTCGGTAGGATTATTGCCCGCGGTGCCGACGATACGGAAGCCGCGATAGTGCACGCCGCCGACAGCGGTCATGACCGGCTTGCCGAACTTCTGTCCGCACTGGCAGAGAATGAACAGCGCGCCTTTTTTGCCTTTGGCGAAAAGTTTTTCAACTACGGAGGCATCGGCACCGAAGTACATGATGTCGTCGAAGGCGTTGTCAGCGACTTCATCCAGACTGGACAGCGCGCACTCGCATTTACAGCCGCCAGCCAGTCCGACTTTGACGATTTCAGCGGGTTTTTCTTGTGCCGCGAAAAACTTCTGCCCGGCTTCTTTGTCGCCGCAGGTGTTGGCGACGATCAGCAGGCGTCCGCCTTTTTTAAGGCCCTGCCGCTGAACTTCCTGATAAGCGTCTTCGCCGCAGGCCCACGGTTCGGCGAGCGCGAAGGCGGAGGCGGAGCGCTTGTCAGCCGGAGCGGAAAGCAACATGGAGGTGCCGTCGGGAGAGATCACGATCCGTTCGTCGAGCAGAACATATTCCTGCAGCGCACCTTCAAAGTTATAACCGAACGCGCCGTTGGAGTTGGCGGTGGCAATCCAGCGCCAGTCGGCTTGAATCATGTAACGCTCGCCGACTTTAAAGTTTTTGACTTTTGCGCCGACCTTGACGATTTCGATGACCGGCTCGTGACCTGGAACGGTCGGCAGTTCGCCAGGAACATAGGCTGGGTTTTCTTTGAGAATCTGCGGATCGATGCCGCTGAGAACTTCGGATTTACGGACATGACCGGAGAACTGCTTGAGCAGTTTCAGGTCGGAAAAGCAGAGGCCGACCACGATGACTTTGCAGAGTAGCTGATAGTCGTTCGGCTGGTGAACCGCTTTGGCGGTATTTAAAATCAATTCGTCTGGGCCGATCAATTGAACGGCGTTTTGTATGGATGGGATCGTTATCATTGAATTTCTCCTTAAGTGAGTAAATATTCTATTCCGCTTTAAAAATGCAATACATCATACGGAAATGGTTTTATAAATCCAGCAAAAGAAACCTTTTTCGCATCAAAAAAATTGCCTTACGAAATAGAAAAGAAAGAAAAAAGAAAGCCGATGAGCAGATTGTGTATTAAAAAGTGTAGAGTAGGGCTTTGTCGACTCTGTGCGGAGGTTGTGGCACATTAAAGCGATGCACAGCGCATTTATTTTTGAAGAGGTTGCCTGCACTCATCCCGATTTTTTGCGTGATGAATCGCGCTGTATTGGTCGTGCCGATGCGCTGGCATTACCGCGCACGGAGGAGGAGTTGCGCGCTTCGCTGGTACTTGCACGTGAACGAGGTTGGGCCGTTACGGTACAAGGCGGACGCACAGGCCTTACCGGCGGTGCCGTGCCGGATGGTGGACTTGTGATTAATTTGACGCGAATGAATCGTGTATTGGGTTTGCGCCAAACCGCCGAGGGGAACTTTGTCGGTATAGTGCAGCCAGGAGTTGTACTTCAGGATCTTCGCAGGATGTTGATCACAGGTGAATTCGATATCATGGACTGGAGTGAAGCGTCGCTTGCGGCGCTTGAGGCTTTATGTGTAGCTCCGCCGTATTTTTTTCCGCCTGATCCTACGGAGACCACGGCGACGCTTGGCGGCATGACGGCGTGCAATGCCTCTGGTGCTTGCACTTTTCGATATGGTGCAATGAGGCAACACGTTGTTGCGTTACGGTTGGTATTGCCGGATGGTGATGTGGTTGCGTTGCGGCGCGGCGAGGTTCGAGCGCAAGGCCGTGAATTCGTATTGGAAACAGAAAACCATCGGAGACTTGCTGGGCGGCTTCCAACGTACACGATGCCGGATACAAAAAATTCTGCTGGATATTTTGCAGCCGACGACATGGATTTGCTGGATTTATTTATCGGGTCTGAAGGTACGCTGGGTATTTTTTCCGAGATTGAATTACAGTTTCAGCCTGATCCCGCCGTGCGTTGGGGGGTGCTCGCTTTTTTTCCTGATCAAGCGGCCGCCATGCGATGTGTTCTTGCTGCGCGTGCGTTGGGCGATATGCAGCTGGCGGCGCTTGAGTTTTTTGATCGTCTTGCGCTGAGCTTGCTTCATCGCGAGCGGGCGAATAGTACCGCGCTTTTGTCCTTGCCGGAGTTGTCGGCTCATTTTGATACGGCAGTCTATATTGAGATTCACGCGCCGGATGATACGCTGGCTGGCATTACTATGGAGAATCTGTTGGCCTGCGGGGTTGATGGGGAAAATTCATGGATGGCGACTTCAGCACGTGACATGGAAAAGCTTAAAGCATTCCGTCATGCCTTGCCAGAAGCGGTAAACCGATTGATTGATGAGCGCCGCAAAACCGAGCCAGCACTGACCAAGCTTGGCACCGACATGGCTGTGCCAGATAAGCACCTTGCCGCAATTCTTGAACGCTACCAGCTAGATTTGAAAAATGCAGGGTTAGATTATCTGATTTTTGGGCATATCGGAGACAATCATTTGCACGTCAATATTCTGCCCGCCAGCGCGGCGGATTATCGGCGTGGTCGCGAACTGTATCTGGAGTGGGCGGCTGATATCGTAAAGCTTGGCGGAACGGTTGCTGCTGAACATGGCATAGGGAAGCTTAAAGCCTCGTTACTAAAAACCATGTTCGGCTCGCACGATATCGAAGAAATGCTTTCGGTGAAACGGATCTTTGATCCGGATATACGCCTTAATCGAGGTAATTTATTCAGTGGTTAAGTTGATCGAGAGATCGTTACTTAAGGACTGCAAAATTAAATTTTCCCAATGAGATCTAAGCTGGGTGTGAGGGTTTCATCGCCGGGTTGCCAAGCGGCAGGGCAAACTTGATCGCCGTGTTCGCGGACAAATTTGGCTGCTTCGAGTTTACGCAGGGCTTCAACGGCGCTACGCCCAATGCCGAGGTCGTGCATTTCTACGGTTTTTAACACGCCGTCGGGATCAATGATGAATGTGCCGCGCAGGGCAAGGCCTTCAGATTCGATATAAGTTCCAAAAGCACGGCAGATGTTACCGGTTGGGTCTGCACCCATTGGATATTGAACGGTTTTGATGGCGTCGGACTCATCGTGCCATGCTTTGTGTACAAATGCGGTATCTGTGCTGACACTAATTACCTCTGCTCCGGCTTTTTTAAATTTCGGGTAAAGTTGAGCGGCCTCTTTGAGTTCGGTCGGGCAGACGAAGGTGAAATCGGCAGGGTAAAATATAATAACTACCCATTTGCCTTTATAGTCCGAGAGCTTTATTTTCCGGATCTCATCATTATGAAATACATCCATTTGAAAGTCAGGCACCTGTTGTCCAATTTTGAGCATGATTTCTCCCTTATAGGTAATAACGATTAATTTTTAAACATGAGTGATATAGTAGTGATTAGTGCGGGGTAGTCAATACCATTTTAAAAGTATTTCGTTTTGAGGGGTTAGAAACGTAAAAATTATATCATATAAAAAAATGCCCCAAAATAGTTGACAGTGTATTAATTTTCGCTAGAGTCGCTCCCCTTTGTGTGACAGACCAAGACAGTATTGGTGTTTGCGCAGAGCAATTTAGGGCTAAACGAGTATAAAAATAAGTCTGTTTCTTTGGATTAAAAAGCAGGAAGCGGTTTTTTTTATATTTATTTGTTTTTAAATGAGGAAGGCGCGAGCACGAGGGAAAAACCGCCCACGTAGCTCAGTCGGTAGAGCACGTCCTTGGTAAGGACGAGGTCAGCGGTTCGATCCCGCTCGTGGGCTCCACAGAAGAGTGAATTTTGGTAAACGGATATAAGTAAGTAGTAAACGGATTAGGAGGAGAAGTCATGGCTAAGGATAAATTCGAACGGACAAAACCGCACGTGAACGTGGGTACGATTGGCCACGTTGACCACGGCAAAACAACGCTGACGGCATCAATCACTTGCGTACAGGGTGCAAAAGGCTTGGCAAATTACATCGCATACGACCAAGTTGCTAAGGCATCTGAGTCACAGGGTCGCCGCGACCCAACTAAAATTTTGACGATTGCTACTTCGCACGTCGAATATTCAACGGCCAACCGCCACTATGCACACGTTGACTGCCCCGGCCATGCTGACTATGTTAAAAACATGATCACCGGCGCGGCTCAGATGGACGGTGCAATTCTGGTCGTTAGCGCTTGCGACGGACCGATGCCTCAGACCCGCGAGCACATTCTTCTCGCTCGTCAGGTCGGCGTTCCGGCTGTGGTGGTATTCATGAACAAGTGCGACCTCGTTGATGATACAGAGTTGCTTGACCTCGTCGAAATGGAAATCCGCGAGTTGCTCTGCAAGTATGAGTTTCCTGGCGATGACACCCCGATTATTCGTGGTTCTGCAACGGGCGCGATTAAAGATCCTTCCGGACCAGGCGCTGCCTGCATTCAGGAATTGATGGATGCGCTGGATAATTACATTAAAGAACCTGTCCGTGTTACGGACCAAGCGTTCCTTCTTCCGATCGAAGACGTGTTCTCGATTGAAGGCCGTGGTACCGTGGTAACCGGTCGCGTCGAACGCGGTATCGTTCACACGGGTGATGATGTTGAAATCGTCGGCTTGAAGCCGACGGTCAAGACGACTTGCACTGGCGTTGAAATGTTCCGCAAGATCTTGGATCAAGGCCAAGCTGGCGACAACGTTGGTTGCTTGCTTCGTAGCACCAAGAAAGAAGATGTCGAACGCGGTCAAGTTTTGGCTAAGCCGGGTTCAATTCTTCCTCATACCGATTTCGTGGCTGAAGTGTACGTGCTGAGCAAAGACGAAGGTGGACGTCACACCCCGTTCTTTAAAGGCTATCGTCCTCAGTTCTACTTCCGTACTACGGACGTAACGGGTGATATTACTCTGCCGGAAGGCGTGGAAATGGTTATGCCAGGCGACAACGTAACGATGAACGTCAAGCTGATCACCCCGATCGCCATGGAGCAGCACATGCGCTTCGCGATTCGTGAAGGCGGACGTACGGTTGGTGCCGGACGCGTAACCGAAGTTGTCAAGTAAGCGGTAGTGGAAGCTGAAAAACAGTGCATCGGTAAAAGATGCACTGTTTTATGAACAATCTGCGGGGAAAAGGGTTAAATCATGCGCGATATTATTACATTGGCTTGCACGGAATGTAAGCGACGGAACTACACGACGACAAAGAACAAAAAGCTTTCGACGGGTCGTCTTGAAGTAAAAAAATTCTGTCCGCATGACCGCAGTCACACGGTGCATAAGGAAACTAAGTAAAAATTTCGGTGTAGGCCAGTAGCTCAATTGGCAGAGCGGCGGTCTCCAAAACCGCAGGTTGGGGGTTCAATTCCCTCCTGGCCTGCCAGTTCTTCGGGAAAATGAGATGAAAAAGCTAGTTGAACTGTTGAAAAGACTGAAGACCTTCTTGAGCGAGGTGAAGATTGAGCTTAAGAAGTGCACTTGGCCTACACGGCAGGAGTTATTTGGTTCGACGATGGTTGTGGTGATTTCCGTTTTGATTATTGGAGTTTTTGTCGGGCTGAGCGATACGGTATTGATGGGTTTACTGCGGGCGGTCCTTCGGTAGGCGGATAGAAAGACTACACATGGAAAAGCAGTGGTTTGTTTTACATACGCTCTCCGGGCACGAATATAAAGTGCAGAACAGCATCATCCGTAGGGTGAAGCAGGAGGAGCTAAGCGAGTACATTGGAGATGTCTTGATTCCGACCGAAAAGGTTTCGGAAGTTAAGCAGGGCAAAAAGACGACGGTGGCTCGTAAGTTTTTCCCAGGTTATGTTTTGGCGAATTTGGCGCTATATGGCGAAAATAAGAGTTTAGTGGAAGAAACTTGGTATTTTATTCAGAACACACCAGGCGTGATCGGTTTTGTCGGAGGAGAGTCTCCGGTACCCTTGCGCGCTGATGAGGTGAGTCGGATTATTAATCAGGTCGAAGAAAAGAAAGAAACGGTTACGACGAAGATCCATTTTGAGCCGGGTGAAACGATCAAAATAACCGACGGTCCGTTCCTTAATTTTAATGGAGTAATTGAAGAGGTTGATCCAAGCCGTGGTAAGCTGACAGTTTCTGTTTCGATTTTCGGACGGTCGGCTCCGGTTGAACTTGAATACTGGCAGGCGGATAAAGCGTAATTTGAGCGGAGTTTTTTATGGCAAAAAAAGAAAAGGGAATGATCAAGTTGCAGATTCCGGCCGGACAGGCTAATCCGGCACCGCCGGTTGGTCCTGCGTTGGGTCAGCACGGCGTGAACATTATGGAGTTCTGCAAGGCGTTTAATGCGGCTACGCAGAAAGAAGCGGGGATGATTATCCCTGTAGTGATCACCGTCTATCAGGATCGTTCATTTAGTTTTATTACAAAGAGTCCGCCGGCATCAGCGTTGCTTAAAAAAGCAGCGGCTGTAGCCAAAGGTTCAGGTGTTCCGAACCGCGATAAAGTGGGTAAAGTGACCCTCGCGCAGGTTCAAGAAATTGCCAAAATTAAAGAGGCAGATTTAAACGCAAGTGATTTAGATGCGGCTTGCCGTATCATCGCTGGCACAGCTCGCAGTATGGGAATTGAGGTTGTATAACCATGGCTAAGCACGGAAAAAAATATACCGCAGTAAAGAAAAAGGTGCAGGTTGAAAAGCTGTATACGGTTGAAGAAGCCTTACAGTTTATAAAAGCTAATCCGACCGCAAAATTTGACGAAACCGTTGAAGTGGCTTTGCGTATGGGTGTCGATCCGACAAAATCAGATCAGGCCATTCGCTCCACGGTAGCGCTTCCGCATGGAACAGGTAAGGACGTCCGCGTGATCGTTTTCGCGACAGGATCCGCTGCCGAAGCCGCTCGCGCCGCTGGCGCTGTTGAGGCTGGGTTTGAAGATCTGCTGGCTAAAGTGACTGGCGGGTGGATGGATTTTGATATTGTTGTCGCTACTCCGGAT
Source organism: uncultured Verrucomicrobiota bacterium (assembly GCA_964612095.1). Classification (GTDB taxonomy): domain Bacteria; phylum Verrucomicrobiota; class Kiritimatiellia; order Kiritimatiellales; family Tichowtungiaceae; genus Tichowtungia. The sequence continues at coordinate 12,529 of CAZTEK010000002.1, read as the reverse complement.
GCGATGAAAGAAGTTCGCAAGCTCGGTAAGGTGCTCGGTCCTCGCGGTCTGATGCCAAATCCGAAGACGGGTACAGTTACGGACGATACCGCAACCGCCGTTAAACAGTTCAAAGCGGGACGTGTTGAGTTTCGTATGGATAAAAACGGAAACATCATGGTTACGTTCGGGAAGTTGTCTTTTTCTGTCGAAGCTTTGGCTGAAAATTTCCGGGCGGTGTATGATGCAATTCTGGCGGCTAAGCCCAATTCGACTAAGGGTGTTTATATTAAACGGTGTACGGTTTCCAGCACGATGGGCCCGGGGCTACACCTTGATGTTAAAGATTCAGTAGCAGCGTAATTTGTAAGGGTGAGGCTATAGTCATGAGCAAAGAAAATAAGAAAATTAGACCGGAAAAGAAGGCCATGTATAAAGAGGTTCAGGAGAGTGTCTCCGGGGCTCTCTACATGTTGCTGGCCGATTATAAGGGCATGACCATGCCCGAAACGGACGAGTTTAAAAAGCTTCTGCGTGGAGCTGATGCACAGGTTAAAGTAATCAAGAACAGCACGTTCAGTCGCATAAGCAGCGAGATGGGGTGTGCTGGGTTTGAGAACCTGAGTGGCCCGACCGCAATGATTTTTGGTGCTGGCGACGTAGTCGAAGTGGCGAAAATCTTGAAGAAATTCTCTGGCGATAAGAAAAAACCGACGGTTAAGGGCGGTGTGTTGGAAGGTGCGCTTCTTTCTTCAACAGATGTGATCGCATTGGCAGGTCTACCTGGTAAAAAAGAACTTCAAGCGAAGTTGGTTGGTACGCTGGCGGCCCCGATGACCCAGTTGGTCGGTGTAATGAATCAGAAGGTTTGCAGTCTATTGTACGTCTTGAATGCCGTGCAGGAGAAAAAAGAACAGGCTGCATAAAAATATTTTTAATTAGGTTGGTTGAGTTCAATTCATGTGTAGGAGGAGTATAAAATGGCTGAAGAAACTGTAGTAGTAAAAGAAGGTGCCCAGCTCGAAGGCAAAATGGCCGAGTTCGTTGACTGGATTGAAGGTATTTCGGTGCTTGAGCTCTCGAAACTCGTCAAAGCTCTCGAAGTTCGTCTTGGCGTTTCGGCCGCCGCACCGGTTGCTGTAGCAGCAGCAGGCGGCGCCGTTGCAGCAGAAGCAGTTGCTGAGCAGACTGAGTTCACTGTTGTGCTGACACAAGCTGGTGCACAGAAGATTCAGGTTATTAAAGAACTTCGCGGCGTAACTGCGTTGGGTCTTAAAGAAGCCAAGGATCTGGTGGACGGTGCTCCGAAGACGATCAAAGAAGGCGTCTCTAAAGAAGAAGCAGCAACCATCAAGGCTAAGCTCGAAGGCGTTGGCGCCACTGTCGAAATCAAGTAATGATGCGATATACGTTCCGTCCCGGCAGCCTCTGTGTGGCCGGTTCGGTCGTACGTCGAATAATGTTTGTATTTCGTGTGCTCCGTGGTGCTTTCGATAGAAGCACCTAGGGCGAAGCGTCCAAAAAAAGCCTGAAGGTGATGGAATGGTCGAGAGAAAAAACTTTGGAAAACTGATAGACGTAATTGAAGCGCCGGATCTTATTGAGCTTCAGACTAATTCCTATGCGGAGTTTCTCCAGCAGGGGGTTGCGCCGTCACGCCGTAAAAAAACTGGCTTGCAGGCGGTTTTGAGTGAGGCGTTTCCGGTTGAAAGTTACGACGGACAGATTGCGCTTGATTTCGCAAGTTACGAAATCAAAGAGCCAAATATGTCGTATGTGGAATCCGTCAAAGAGGGCGAGACCTATGCGGCACCTCTCTATGTCACGTTTCGCTTGCGCGAAAACGAAGATGTTCGCGAAGATACCTTATTTATGGGTGAGATCCCCCTGATGACGGATCGTGGCAGCTTCGTGATTAACGGGGCAGAGCGGGTCATCGTTAGTCAGTTGCATCGCTCTCCGGGCATTTGCTTTGAGCAGACTACGCACGCAAATGGTTCTCTTCTTTATTCATTCCGTATTATTCCGGATCATGGTTCATGGGTCGAAACCCAGTTTGATACATCGGAATTGTTATATGTTTATCTGGACCGCAAACGCCGTCGCAGAAAATTTCTTGCGTCAACTTTTCTGAGAGCCCTCGGTTATGGGACGGACGAAGAAATCATCAATCTCTATTATACGATTGAAAGCTTCCCGCTGAATAAACGAATCGGCGACGAAACGGAACTTTCAAATCTGGTGCTCAAAGACGACGCCGTTGATAGCGACTCTCAGTCGGTTATTGGTCGCCGTTATGATGCGCTCACGCTGGACATGATTCAGCGCATGAAGCTCGCCGGATATAAAAATGTTGAAGTAGTCAATGTTGCTTGGGATGAAGGTCTTTTTATGAAGACCATTCAGAAAGACACGACTCGCTCGGTCGACGAAGCGCTCAAAGATCTTTATCAAAAGTTGCGGCCAGGCGACCCGCCGACCACGGCTTCTGCTCGCCAGATGCTTAAGCGTTTATTTTTTGATGAAACCCGTTTCAGTTTGAGTCGTGTAGGACGTTATAAAATTCAGCAAAAACTGAAAACCAAAGCGACTTCATTGACACTCGACAAAGAAGATGTGGTGGAGGCTGTCCGTTACCTCATTAATATTCGTATGGGTAATGGTACGTTGGACGATATTGACCATTTGGGAAGTCGCCGCATTCGAACGGTTGGCGAGTTGCTCGAAGGGCAGTGTCGCGTTGGCTTGGCCCGCATTCAACGGTTGGTCAAAGAACGTATGACGATTTTTGATACGACGGTTGATCGCCTGACATCTCAAAAATTGATTAATCCAAAAGCGCTTTCAGCTGTAATTAAGGACTTTTTTGGTCGTTCGCAACTTAGCCAGTTCATGGATCAAACCAATCCTTTGTCTGAATTGACTCATAAGCGGCGTCTTTCTGCGCTCGGCCCAGGCGGGTTAAATCGTGACCGTGCAGGGTTCGAAGTTCGCGACGTTCATAGTTCGCATTACGGACGAATTTGCCCGATTGAAACACCGGAAGGTCCGAATATCGGTTTGATTTCTTCATTGAGTACTTTTGCGCGTATCAATGAGTACGGTTTTATCATCTCCCCATATCGCAAGGTGGAAAAAGGCCGTGTTTCTGATCACGTTGAATCGCTAACGGCGGACGAAGAAGAAAATTTCGTCATCGCTCAGGCGAATGCTCCCCTTAATGCTAACGGAACATTCCAGAATGACCGTGTTATGGTGCGTGTGCGTGGTGACTTCAAAGAAGTTGCTCCGTCTGAAGTTCAGTACATGGATGTGTCACCTAAACAGGTGGTGAGTATTGCAGCAGGGCTGATTCCATTTCTTGAGCATGACGATGCGAATCGCGCCTTGATGGGTTCGAACATGCAACGTCAGGCGGTTCCGTTGATGGTGTCTGAACGTCCTTTCGTAGCCACCGGAATTGAAGGCCGTATCGCTCGCGACTCGCGTGTGCTGGTTTTGTCTGAAGAGGCTGGTAAGGTAGCGTATGTTTCGGCCGACAAAATTATTGTTTCTAAAGATGGCGAAGCGCCGATCAAGAAGAAAACACCTAAAGAAGACTATCAGGAATATGATTTGCGTAAGTTCATGCGTTCAAATGCAGGAACCTGCCTAAATCAGCGCCCGATTGTCACGCGTGGTGATAAGGTGAAAAAAGGGCAAGTGCTCGCTGATGGTCCTGCTACGGATCAGGGTGAACTTTCGCTGGGTCGTAATGTAACCGTGGCGTTCATGCCTTGGTGTGGATACAATTTCGAAGACGCGATTTTGATTAGTCAGAAGATTGTTAAGGAAGATGTTTACACTTCGATTCATATTGAAGAGTTCGAGTGCGGAGCCCGCGACACTAAACTGGGCCCGGAAGAAATCACACGGGACATTCCGAATGTCGGTGAGGAAGCCCTTAAGAACCTGACGCATGAAGGGATTATTCAAATCGGCGCGGAAGTGAAGCCAGGCGACATTCTCGTTGGCAAGATTACACCGAAAGTTGAAACTGAATTAGCTCCTGAAGAGCGTCTGTTGCGTGCGATTTTTGGTGAAAAAGCGGCTGATGTTCGCGATACATCACTGCGTGCGCCGAGCGGTACCTACGGTATCGTGATGGACGTTAAGGTTTCGGCTAAAAATAAAAATGCTAAAGAAGAGCCGAAAAACAAGCCAGCCGCTGACATGCGTAAGCGTCAGAAGGATATTGAAGAGCGTTATAAGAGCTCTATGCATGAGCTGACCGAAGATTTAACCGAAGCACTGAGTAACATTCTTCTGGGGGAAAAGATCCCGCTGGATGTAATGAATGTGCAAACCGGCGATATTATTATTCCTGCTAATCGTAAGATCACAAAAACATTGCTACGTAAGCTGGCCGCAAGTTATGAGCACATCGAGATTGATCCGAGCCCTATTCGAATCAAGATTATGAGCATCATTGATAACTTCCGTAATAAATTTGCCGAAGCTGAGGCCGATAAACAGCGGTCGATGGATCGTGCTGGAAGCGGTGAAGAGGTGGATGAGGGCATTGTTAAGCAGGTTAAGGTTTATGTCGCCAGCAAGAAGAAGCTGTCGGTTGGTGACAAGATGGCTGGTCGCCATGGTAATAAGGGTGTTATTTCACGTATTCTTCCTGAAGAAGATATGCCCTTCCTGCCAGACGGCACACCAGTTGAAATTGTGCTTAATCCGCTCGGTGTACCTTCTCGTATGAATGTTGGACAAGTACTTGAAACCCATCTTGGGTGGGCATGTAAACATCTCGGTATTTATGCGGCGACACCTATTTTTGACGGGATTTCTGAAAAAGAAATCCGCGAGATGCTGGAAGAGGCTGGCCTACCTAAAGACGGTAAAACGGTTCTTTATGATGGACGCACGGGTGAGCCTTTTGAGCAGCGTGTTGTGGTCGGAACTATTTACATGCTCAAGTTGCACCATTTGGTCACGGAAAAAATCCATGCCCGTGCCGTCGGTCCGTACTCGCTTGTCACTCAGCAACCGCTGGGAGGGAAGGCTCAATATGGTGGACAGCGCTTCGGAGAAATGGAAGTGTGGGCATTAGAAGCTTATGGCGCAGCATACGCGTTGCAAGAAGTTCTCACGGTTAAGAGCGACGACCTTTCCGGACGAACACGTATTTATGAGTCCATTGTGAAGGGTGAGAATGTGCTCGATGCCGGACGTCCGGAATCGTTCAATGTACTTATCAAGGAACTGCAGGGGCTCGGCTTGAATTTTGAAGTGAAAAAGCCGAACACAGATAATGTTTCTTTCACAGGGCATCTTTAATCTTTGACAGGAGAATACCGGTGGATACACGCAACGCAGCAGATATACTCGGCGTAGAGACAGAGGCGATTAGTGAAGTGGCAAGCATTAGGCTGGCTTCGCCCGAGAACATTCGGTCATGGAGTTTTGGGGAGGTTAAAAACCCTGAAACCATCAATTACCGGACGTTTAAGCCTGAAAAAGGCGGCCTTTTTTGCGAGCGCATTTTTGGTCCGTCTAAGGACTGGGAGTGTAGTTGTGGAAAATACAAACGGATTAAACACAAGGGTGTTATCTGTGACCGTTGCGGCGTAGAAGTGTGTTTGTCCCGTGTGCGTCGTGAAAGAATGGCGCACATTGAGCTGGCGGTTCCGGTTTCACATATCTGGTTTTTTAAAGCCACGCCAAGTCGTATGGGTCTTTTATTGGACATGACCTTGCGCAGTCTCGAGCATGTCATTTACTACGATGATTATGTTGTCGTTGATCCCGGTGATACACCACTCAAAGAGAAGCAGTTGCTTACCGAGCTCGAATATCGTGAAGCGCTAGATAACTACGGCGATGGTAATTTTGATGCTCGTATCGGTGCCGAAGGGTTGCGCGAACTGCTGAAGAAAATCAATTTAACTGAAAAGCTAGTTGAGCTTGAGGATGCATTGGCCAGTACTCGTAGCAAGCAGACACGTAAGAAGCTAGTCAGCCAGATGAAGGTTATAGAAGGGCTTATTAAGAGCAATTCACGGCCTGAATGGATGATTTTTGAAGTTTTGCCGGTAATTCCTCCGGATCTGCGTCCGCTAGTTCCTCTTGAAGGCGGTCGTTTTGCAACGTCCGACCTTAATGACCTTTATCGTCGTGTTATTAACCGTAACAATCGTTTGAAAACATTGTTGGCACTCAAAACGCCGGAAGTGATCATTCGTAATGAAAAGCGCATGTTGCAACAAGCTGTGGACTCGTTGTTTGACAACGGTCGTCATGGGCGTGCGGTTAGCGGCCCAGGTAATCGTCCGCTCAAATCGCTGAGTGACATGCTTAAAGGTAAGCAAGGCCGTTTCCGTCAGAATTTGCTCGGTAAACGTGTAGACTACTCTGGCCGTTCAGTAATTGTGGTTGGTCCGAATCTCAAATTGAATCAGTGCGGTTTGCCGAAAAAGATGGCGTTGGTTCTTTTCGAACCGTTCATCATCCGTAAGCTCAAAGAACGTGGCATTGTTCATACGGTGCGTAGCGCCAAGAAGATGATCGAACGCGAAGAAGAAGTTGTGTGGGATATTCTTGATGAAGTGACCAAGGGTCATACTGTCATGTTGAACCGTGCGCCAACATTGCACCGTCTCAGTATTCAGTCGTTCGAGCCAGTGCTGATTGAAGGAGAGGCCATTCAGGTTCATCCTTTGGTTTGTACGGCATACAATGCGGACTTTGACGGTGACCAGATGGCAGTTCACGTTCCGCTTTCTGTCGAAGCTCAAATCGAGTCGAAGTGTCTTATGCTTGCGCCGAATAATATTTTCTCGCCATCCAGCGGGAAGCCGGTAATGACGCCGACGCAAGACATCGCTTTGGGAACCTACTTTTTGACCAGTTTCTCCCAAGAGTTTATTCTTGAGTCGCGTAAAAATGTCGGCAAAGAAGTCGGACACGAACAGTTACCTCTTTTAGCAGACATTAATGAAGTGCATACCGCCTTTGATGAAGGAGCTCTTCGTTTGCACGATCGTATTCGCTATCGCAACGCTGACTATCAGCGGGAAACCAAATTTGGCGATCAGAAAAAGTCGGCCATTATAACAACGGTTGGACGCGTTTTCTTCAATGAAGTATGGCCTGACAGTATCGGTTTTGTGAATGAGCGGATTACCAAAAAGCTACTTGGGAAGCTCATCGAGCATTGTTACGAAGTAGCTGGCCACAACGAAACAGTTCGGGTGCTTGATAGCCTCAAGAACCTCGGGTTCGCTCAGGCGACGGCGGCAGGGATTTCAATTGGTCTTTCCGATATGATCATTCCTCCTGAGAAGGAAGAGCTGATTGCTACGGCGCGCAAGACGATTCGTGAAGTCGAAGAGAAATATAAAAAAGGTCTTATCACGGACGGCGAACGTTATAACATGGTTATTGATATCTGGACGGATGCGAACGACAAGCTGACAGGCAAGTTGTTTAGCGCACTGGAACGCAACGATGATCCGGCCAATAAGGATTCTGCTAAAGACCTGAACCCGGTATTCATCATGGTGGATTCTGGAGCGCGCGGTAGCCGCCAGCAGATTCGTCAGTTGGCCGGTATGCGCGGATTGATGGCTAAGCCGTCGGGTGAAATTATTGAACGTCCGATTCTTGCGAATTTCCGCGAGGGCTTGAGCGTGTTGGAATACTTTATTTCGACGCACGGTGCTCGTAAAGGTTTGGCCGACACGGCACTTAAAACGGCGGACTCTGGGTATTTGACCCGTAAGCTTGTCGACGTCGCGCATGACATTATCATTATGGAAGAAGATTGCCACACGCTTAATGGTATTGAGGTGAGCGCAATTACCGATGGTGATGATGAGCTTGTATCATTATCTCAGCGCATTATCGGCCGTACAACCTGTGATGATATTTTTGATTTGTACAACGCGAAAGAAGTTATTGTCGCGGCAAATGAGATTGTTGATGAATATGCCGCTAAGAAGATCGAGCGAGTCGGCGTTGAAAAAGTACGCATTCGTAGCGTACTGACCTGTGAGTCGCGGCGTGGTGTTTGCGCAAAGTGCTATGGTCGCAACTTGGCCTCTGGACGGGAAGCCCGTTTAGGCGAGCCGGTAGGTATTATTGCCGCACAGTCCATTGGTGAACCCGGTACGCAGCTCACTATGCGTACGTTCCATATCGGTGGTACGGCTAGCTCCGTATTTAAACAGCCAAAGATTACGGCAAAAGAAAACTCGGTTGTCCGTTACGAAAATCTTCGTACCGTTAAGGTTGAGACCGGTAACGTCATTCTTAATAAAAACGGATTTGTTGTAACTCATGATGACGAGGGGCGTGAATTAGAGCGTTACTCGGCGGTGATTGGCGCAGTGATTACTGTTGATGATGGGGGGCGTGTCAAACGAGGCGAAACCTTTGTCAGTTGGGATCCGTACAGTGTTCCGATTCTTTCGGAACAAGACGGTAAAATTGATTTCCATGATTTTATTGAAGGCGTCACAGTTCAAAAAGCTGAAGATGCGACGACGGGGGTTGAGGGGCTGGTTGTACTGGAGCATAAGGAAGATTTGCATCCGCAGATTGTTGTTAAAGATGCTTCAGGCAATGCCATCGCCTATTACTCGATTCCGGCTGCAGCGCACGTGATGGTGACGAAAGGCATGAAAATCATTGCCGGCGCTACGCTGGCTAAAACTCCGCGAAAACAGTCTCGGACCAAGGATATTACCGGGGGGCTGCCGCGTGTAGCTGAATTGGTTGAAGCCCGTCGTCCAAAGGAAGCTGCCGAAATCGCGAAGATTGACGGTATTGTTGAATTGGGTGGCATTGCCAAGGGCAAGCGACAACTGATTATTCGTGACCCAGCAACTGGAACGGAAGAAGAGCATCTCATCCCAATGGGTAAGCATGTTATTGTTTACGCTGGCGATGTGGTCCAGAAGGGACAGCAGCTTACCGAAGGTCCGATCGTTCCTCAGGAATTGCTGGAAGTTTGCGGTCCTCAGGAATTGCAGGAGTATTTGGTGAATGAGGTTCAGGCCGTTTACCGTCTGCAGGGCGTAGAAATCAACGACAAGCATATTGAAGTGATTGTTCGTCAGATGTTGCGCAAAGTTAAAATCACCGATCCGGGTGATACCGAATTTCTTTGGGGCGAGCAGGTCGAGAAACAGAAGTTTCAGGAAGTCAATCAGCGGGCCATGGAAGAAGGTCGTCGTCCGGCGGAAGCTTCTCCGGTTCTCCTTGGGATTACCAAGGCCGCGTTGGCCACGGAGAGCTTTATTTCGGCGGCATCGTTCCAAGACACTACTCGTGTATTGACGCAGGCTGCCACATTGGGTCGTATTGACCAGTTGCGCGGCTTTAAAGAAAACGTAATTATGGGTCATTTAATTCCTGCTGGAAGCGGATTCCCTCTTTACAAAAATATTCGTCCCGTCAAGTTGGGTGAGGAAATCAGTGTAGAGGATGCTTTGGGTTCGAACCCGTTACTTGGACAAGATGAAAAAACCGTAGAAAGTTAAATCTTAATGCTTGCGGGATGAGCGGCTGGCTCCTATTATCTGCCGCTCGTTTTTTTTGATGGAAGGAACTTATGCCGACAATTAACCAGTTGATTAAAAAACCACGTAAACCACTGCTGAAGAAGAGTAAATCGCCCGCGCTGGCTAATTGCCCGCAACGTCGTGGCGTATGTCTTCTTGTAAAAACTATGACTCCGAAGAAGCCAAACTCTGCGTTGCGTAAAATCGCCCGTGTGCGTTTGACTAATGGTCGCGAAATTAATGCCTACATTCCAGGTGAGGGGCATAATCTGCAGGAACATAGCATGGTGCTCGTTCGCGGTGGAAGGGTGAAGGACTTGCCGGGGGTTCGCTATCACATCGTGCGCGGCACGCTAGACTGCCTCGGTGTAAACGGTCGCCGTCAAGGACGTTCGAAATACGGGGCCAAGAAACCGAAAGAATAAAGAAAGTATTTAGCCATGGCAAGAAGACGCAAAGCAGAAAAACGTACGATCACTCCAGACCCGCGCTTTAACAGCGAATTGGTGGCCTACATGATTAACAGCATCATGGGTCGCGGAAAGAAATCGACCGCTGCCGCTATCGTTTACGGCGCGTTGGAAGATATTCAGACGAAACTCAAAGAAGAAGATCCTTTGAATGTATTTGGCCGTGCGATGGAAAACATCAAGCCGAAATTGGAAGTTAAATCTAAACGCGTTGGCGGTGCTACCTATCAGGTTCCGCTTGAGGTTAGCCCGAAGCGTCAAACGGCGCTGGCTAGTCGTTGGCTCATACAGTACGCCAAGACCCGCCGTGGTCAGCCGATGCGCCGCGCGCTGGCGATGGAAGTGCTGGATGCTTACAACAATCAAGGTTCAGCGGTTAAAAAGCGGGATGACACTCACAAGATGGCTCAGGCCAATAAAGCTTTTGCTCACTACAAGTGGTAGTTGTTGGGATTAGAAATGAAGTTTGCTGTGAAACAGGATGGAAAAAATGCGAAGAGTTCTGCGCCTTCCCCACGGGAAGATGCAGAGCGCGGACGCAGTCTGTCCTCGATTCGCAATATTGGAATTATAGCGCATATTGACGCGGGTAAAACCACGACTTCTGAACGTATCCTTTATTACACCGGTCGTGTTTATAAAATGGGCGAAGTGCATGAAGGCACTGCTGTTATGGACTGGATGGAGCAGGAGCAGGAACGCGGCATTACCATTACCAGCGCCGCCACGACCTGTTTCTGGAAAAATCATCAAGTTAATCTTATTGATACCCCCGGACATGTTGATTTCACTGTCGAAGTTGAGCGGTCGTTGCGTGTCCTCGACGGTGCTGTCGGCGTGTTTTGTGGAGTAGGGGGCGTTCAGCCTCAATCCGAAACCGTTTGGCGCCAGGCGAAAAAATACCACGTCCCCTGTTTGGTCTTTATTAATAAGATGGATCGTAAAGGTGCTGACTTTCAATCCGTCGTAAAACAGATTCGTGAGAAGCTGGATGCGCCAGCCATTCCAGTGCAGTTGCCCCTGGGATCGGAAGACTCTTTTAAGGGCGTTGTCGATCTCATTACGATGCGCGCATTTTTGTTTAATGATGAAAATTTCGGTAGCGAAGTTCAGGAGATTTCTATTCCTGAAGATATGGCCGTTGAAGCTGAAAAAGCTCGCGCCGAACTTATCGAGTGCATTTCCGAAGCGGATGAACAATTGATTGATATTTATCTCGAGAACCCGGATGTGCCTGCTGAACAGTTGATTGCTGCATTGCGACGCACTACGATTTCAGGTCAGATTGTTCCTGTGCTTTGCGGGTCTTCGCTTAAGAACAAAGGCGTGCAGCCGCTACTTGACGCCGTTGTAAATTATTTGCCGTCACCGGTCGATGTTCCGGCCGTTCACGGCATTCATCCTAAAACGGAGCACGTACTTCAACGGGAAGCCAGCGACTTTGAGCCGCTCAGTGCGCTAGCGTTTAAAATGGCAAACGATCCGTTTGTCGGTAAGCTGGTGTTCGTTCGAATTTATTCTGGCAAGTTGGAAAAGCGGCAGAATGTTTTTAATCCTCGCACCAAAAAACGTGAGAAGATAGGGCGGTTGCTTCGTCTGCACGCAAACAGTCGCGAAGATATTGAAGTGCTTTACACCGGTGAGATTGGTGCAATTTCTGGTCTTAAAAACTTCACTACGGGCGATACCCTCTGTGCGGAAAATGATCCGATTGTTCTGGAACGTATTGTTTTTCCTGAACCAGTTATTGCCATGGCTATTGAGCCGAAGACCCAGGCGGATCGCGATGCGCTCAAGGACGCGCTCCTTTCTCTGACAGAGGAGGATCCAACGTTTCGTGTGACGATGAACGAAGATACCGGGCAGACGATTATAAACGGTATGGGTGAGCTTCACCTTGAAATTATAAAAGACCGTATTTTCCGTGAATTTAAAGTGCAAGCCAACGCTGGTAAACCAGTTGTAGCGTATCGTGAAAGCGTACAAAAACCTGCTTCCGGAGAATTTACTTTTTCTCGCGAAATTGGTGGGCGCAGTCATTTTGGACACGTCGTCGTTAAGGTCGTTCCTCGCGAACGTAGCTCGGGAAATCATATTTCTATTAAGGTTTCAAACGAAGTGATCCCAGCTGAATTTCATGATGCGATTAAGGAAGGTCTTAGCGATGCACTGATGACCGGTGTGCTTGGAAATTATCCGCTGGTTGATGTGGACGTGACCGTTACGGGCGGTAGCTCTCATCCGGTTGATTCTTCTGAAATGGCTTTTCGTACAGCGGCTGTTATGGCCTTGCGCGCGGCCGTTGGTATTTCGTCGCCGACGTTGCTAGAGCCGATCATGAAGCTTGAGGTTATTGCTCCGGGAGAGCATTTAGGCGATGTCATGAATGATTTAAACGGTCGTCGCGGACGGATCCGCGAGATTGAGGCCCGTGAGGCAGTGCAGATCGTACATGTGGATGTGCCGTTGGCAGAGATGTTCGGCTATTCCACTACGTTGCGCTCGCTGACTAAAGGACGGGCCAGTTAC
>CAZTEK010000001.1:0-42056 GCA_964612095.1 uncultured Verrucomicrobiota bacterium | reverse complement strand
GAAAATAGGATCCCTCCGCCTGCCCCAGGCGGGCCGCCTTGCGTTTCTGCAACCAGGCCGCACCACAGCCGACCGTAATCACCAGCAGCACGTACCCGATGAGAATTCCAAAATCCAAGCTGTTCAGCATATCTTTTCCCCCGGTCTATCGTTCGACTTCTTCCATCGCAATCTGCGCCCATTCCCAAAGCCGTTGCGGCTGGCGGCGAACCGTCGAAATGTCTTTCATAATAAATTCCATATGGGCCTGCCCGCCGCCGATGTCGAGCACGCGGCGGATTTCCGCGCGGGCGCGTTCGGGGTGCCAGTTGTCTTCCGCCAGAATGGCCGGACTCGGCTTGATGCTGTAAACCATCTTTGACCCCAGGCCTTCCATGATTTTTTCAGCATTACACCAGCCGCTGGTGGAGACCTTGCGCAGTCGGGGAATCTTTTTCAGAATGTCGGTTTTATTGTGCAGCGGTTCGCAGCAACCGTAATAATTGACGCCCCAGCGTTCCATCCAGCGCAGGTCATGCGCGATGGCAAAATCCCAGTGCATGTCAGGTGATACCTCGGAAAAAATCTGCGCATTGGAGCAGCCCCACATGTTGGATGGCCTGACGTGCGCAAGGTCGAAGTTGTCGCCCGGAAGTTCTGAAATATAGCCGTAGCCGCCGGAGCCGACGCGCGTATTGCGGTTGTCGAGCTCCAGCAAATTCTGCTCTTCGAACTGATCGAGCTCAACCATCCAGGCATCAACCATCCGGTCGACGGCGGCGTGGAACAGGTTGGGATCGTCGTAGAGTCCGATCATCGCGTTTTCAATGCCGGTCCATCGAATCAGAAAATCCCAGGGGGTAAACCAGATGTGCGACTGCCCGACGGTTTTGACCGGCAGGATGTCGGCGAACACCTCGTTGAAGGCCTGCTGACGTAAGGCGGTCGCCATTTCATTGTGGGTTACGACCGGCATCTTAATTTGTTCCAAATCGGCGAGTTCTTCGATTTGCACATTGAAATGGCGGGAGACGATGTCGTTTTCGTCATCCGTTTTCACAACATCCGTGTTTTCCATGATTCCGAAATCGGTGCTGTGAATCGCCTTGGGACACTCAATCCACGGATTGACAACCATGTCGCCGGGCAGATGGTTCCACTGGTACAGCTCGCGTCGCAGGTTCTGTTCCTGCTCGCGCGCCCAGCTTCCTTCGCATCGCAGGGTCAGCTCGTCGTCGACATTCATCTCGTTCCAGCAGATTTCATTGATCCACACCATCGGGCGTTCGGACTTCAAATCGTTGAGCGCCGTCCACAAACGGGCTTTTTCCTGCTGAACGGACAACGCGCCGATTTCGACTTTCTGCTCGGCGAGCCCGCGCAGAATGTCTTTATCCTGAGTAGAAACCTGAATTTCTTCGGCAACAACCTTGGGTTCGTGGTGACTTGGATCATGTAACATAGCCGATTCCTTTTAGTTTAAAAAACTACTGTTCTTCTCTGAAACCAGGGCAGAGCCGCAACCGACTGAAATCACCAGCAGCACATACCCGATGAAAATTCCGAAATCCAAACGGTTCAGCATACGAAGTGTCTCTCCTTTACAGTCCGCCTGCGGCGTGGTTTACAATGAACCGGACGGATTCCTCCACCTCCGGCACGGGATCAAAATGATGCCCTTTGCTTTTCAGGCCATCCGTTGCAATGATCACCTCGATATCCCAGCCCAGCCGGTTGAGTCTGCGTTTCGCCTCCAGCGTATTTTCTTCCGGCGGCACGATCTGATCCTCCAGCGTGATGACATGCCGGAGCGGGATTTTCGCTTTGGCGATCGGCTCCAATAGATCGACCGGGTTGCCCCGGTAGGCTTTCAACTCCTCCTCGCCGCTGAATCCGTAATACAGAATAGCATCCTGCACCTGCTGAGCGGCGTTGGCTTTCAGCGGCCAGCTTTTGAGATCCATCACCGGCACGTCGGCATAGATGCAGGCAATGCGCTCCGGATGCCTGGCTGCATAACGGTAAGCATGCAGACCGCCCCGACTGACCGCTTCGAGCACAGGTCTTCCGGCCAACCCCCAGTCGCTCCGCACCCGCGCATAAAACGCATCCATCTGCTCCAGTGCCGCGTCCGATCCGAGCCTTTTGACCACATCGATGTAGGCCAGATGAAACCCCTTGCGAACCAGCTCCAGATCGACCGCATCGTGATACCCGGGGAACGATGTGCGCCAGATCCACGGCTTCCCGGCGGCCGCTTCCGCCGGAGCAATGACAAAGCACTTGTCTCCGTTCACCTCGAAGACTGTCTTCTTAAAGCCGCTCCAGGAGCCGCCGCTGCCCACCTGATCACCGGTTTTGTTTTGCGCTCCTGCAATCAACGCCGTTGCCAGCACCGTCAGGAACAGTTGTCTGAACGCCTGTTTTTTCATTTTGCTTTGTCCAGCAGCGGCATGACTTCTTTCCAGCCATCGGGGGGCGTTTCTTTTTTCCAATCGGACCTGCGAACGGTCGGCAACAGCTGCGGATCGCCGCGGGTTTCGCGCAACAGTTCAATGGAGCGGGCCCGCATCGAGGCGAGTTGCGCCGCATGCTCCGGGTCATGGGCGAGGTTTTTCTGTTCCAGCGGGTCGGTGGGGAGGTGAAAGAGTTCCTCATAGACAGGCACTTGGCCGTTCAATCCAAGATTCAGCACTTCGCGATAGTCGGGCGGGATATAATAGCCGACTCCTGACGGGGTCGGGTTGGGCCAGTAGCTGATGTATTTCCACTCCGTACTGCGGACTCCCTGAATGAGCGGATACCCATGAAGCAGCATCAGATTCTCGCAGAAGAAGTCGCTCCGCCACTCGACCGGCTCGCCGCGCAGGAGCGGACGGAGGCTGCGGCCCTGCATGGAATCCGGTGCCGCAATGCCGCAGAGGTCGAGGATGGTGGGCGCGACATCCTGCGACACGACCAGTTCCGGGATGCGGCGTCCTCGCTGTTTCGCGGGAAGGCGCGGATCGTACAGGATGAGCGGCACACGGATGGAGGCATCGTAAAGCCAGTTTTTGCCCCCATAGCCATAATCGCCTTGCATGATGCCGTTATCGGAGCTGTAAATGATGATCGTGTTATCGGCCTGACCCATACGCCGGAGCTGCTCCTGAATCTGTCCCACCACGCGATCCATGCCGGTCACCGTCTGGCAGATGCGCACGCTTTGCTCATTCATTGCCTCCGGCGTGCGATTGTATTTATAGGCGGTACTCTGTTTCTCCGCCAGGTAAACGTTTATCGGCAGCTTGGGCTCTTTCACATCCGCCGCAGCGACATAGCTCTCCGGCAGCGGCATCTGGGACGTCACATCGCGATAGGCTGTGCGATACAGCTCGTTATCTGCAGGTAATTGTTTCATGTGACCGGTGCCCCAGTTATGTGGCACATTGAAGCAGACGTAGAGGAAGAACGGTTTGTCCTTCGCCCGCTCGCGCAGGAACACCCCGGCAGGCTCCCCGGCGCGTTCGACGAACCGCGGCTCGGTTTCCAGAAAATTCGCCGCGCCCTCTCCGAGGATTTCCGGCTGCGTGTCGAGGGTGGCGTTGCGGAAGATCGGATAGTCGTCCTTCGGGTAAAAGCCGGTGTGTGATTCATAGGTCGCGTAGTAGTAATCGAAATCCCAGCTGCGCAGGCCGGGCGTATGGTTCTTTCCGACATACGCGGTCACATAACCGTTCTGCTTAAGCACCATCGGAAAGGTCTTGTCCCACTGCTCGCGTGAGAGCGCGGCCGCGTTATTCCACCCGATCGTATGCCGGCGTTCCCATTGTCCGGTCAGCAGGCTGGTGCGGTTCGGCTGACACGAAGCGGACGAGCAGAACGAGTTCTCGAAAAGCACGCCCTCGCCCGCCAGGCGGTCAATGTTCGGCGTCTTCATCAGGGGATGACCCATACAGCCGAGTTCGTCATACCGTTGATCATCCGCGAGGATGAAAATGATGTTGGGTTGCTGCTTCGTTGCGCCGGCCGCATGAAGCGCAGCCAGCGGCGCAAGGACTGCCGCAGTCCATGTTCTTTTTTTTATCATCATCTGCCTTCGTTTACTCCCAATGAGTGAAGCGGTGCGGTTTGCCGGTTTCCGGATCGAACTCCACCGCGACGACATCCGGCGTTTCGGTGCGCAGTTCAGGCGGCAGCGTGATGCTCAGCCTGCCTTCGTTGTATTGATAGGGAATCGCCGCGCCGGTGCGGAGCAACCGGACCTTCTTCGGGGCAGGTACACCTTTCAGCTCCAGCGATTTGATCTCAATGCTGTATCCCCAGCCGGGCTTCCAGTGCTTCGGCGGTGAGAACAGGTACCAGATGTCATCCTTGATGGTCACCGGGCAGTTGCTTTTTTCGGGGTAAAGAGCGCCGCCGTTGATCCCGAAGAGCGCCTCGCGGCTGTGTTTCATCCATGCCGCCAGCTGGGCACAGCGTTCATAGTATTGATCGGGCATCTCCCCGTTCGGACGCGGACCGATATCACACAGCAGATTGCCGCCGAACGACCGGGACCAGGCCAGATCCCAGAGAAAACGCCCCGCCTCAAGGACCGTTTCTGAATCTTTATCCCCGTAATGCCAGGAACCCTTGGTGTAAATATTGCAGTTTTCCCACCAGTAGCCGCGCCGCACAAATTCATTCATAATCGGAGCGGCTTTCTCAATGTAGGCAAAAAAACTGCCCTCCGGCGTGGCATAGTCACCGAGCCGGCCCTTGGTTCGATTATTGATGACAATCCCCGGCTGCATCGCACGGATCTGTTCGACTGTGAAGGGCGTTCCGCCGTCCGGCCACCAGAGGTCGATCTTTCCGTAGCGGGTCAGTAGCTCGCGGCCCTGGGCCTCATCGAACTCGACAAATTTAGACCAAAGGTCGGCCGGTTTTGCAGGCAGAGATTCCACCTCTTCATGCTTCCAGTTCAGCTTCTTATCTTTGCCGAGATAAAAATTGCGGTATTCGCGGTCAAAATACCAATCCATGCCTGAATAATAGATTCCCACCTTTAATCCGTATTTGCGGCAGGCATCGATAAAAGGCTGCAGCAGATCACGTCCGCCAAGATATTGTTTTACCCCCATTTCCCCGGCATCGCTGGGCCAGAGCGCATAGCCGAGATGGTGTTTTGTGATAAAAACCACATACGTGAAACCGGCTTCTTTGGCCGCCTTCATCCATTTGTCGGGATCATACCGGTCGGGATTCCAGGTCTTGAAAAGCTCGAACCAATCGGAAGGCGGGGTGTAGCCGTGTTTGGCAACCGAGCCGAGTTTTTTATCGGGATTCACCATGCACAGCCAAGGCTCGCCGGAGCCCTGTGCCGCCTCCGGTCCCCAGGAAATGAACAGCCCGAATCCAGCATGGGGAAACCACTGTGCCTCCGGATGCTGCGAGCGATTCCCTTCTGTAACCATCTTCCCTTCCAGTTTTGTCGTATAGGTCCGCACATTGGCAATTTCCAACAAATCATCCGCGGCAAATTGATCTGAAGTTGAATTCGGTTTCGCCGCAAAAACAGCCGTGCAGCATGCCGCCGAAAACAGGACCGCTGCAGACACTCTTCGCACTCCGCGACTCAAAACGGTTCTTTTCTTCATCCTCATCTTCCTTTCTATTCAATTCCACGTTTAGAGCCGCTTGACATAAACGTAATAGGCTCCGCGTTGTGACTCGTCGGTCTGTTCATTTAAAAACCAGGTTTGCAATTTTGTTTCTCCAGCCTTCAGCGGAACGGTAAAAACGACTGCAACCGCGTCTGCTGAAACGGGCTGTTCCTTAACGAGATCTCCAACTGCCAAACGTGCCGTCGTGACCGCTATTTTTTTGTTTCCCGCGCCCGCCGGTACACCGTTGATCGGTGTGTTGCTCTCCTCCGGCCAGCGCCGAAGAGAAAATTCATAGGTTCCGTCGCGCTCCACCGCGATATTCCACCAGCCATTGACGTTCTGCGCGGCCCGAATTGTAAATTGTCCCCAGGGCGTGGCCCCTTTCACACCATACCAGTCGAAACAGGTCAGGCAGGCAGGATTTTCCTGCTCCGAGCCGATGATGATCGGACAAGGGTCCAGAGGTCCGGAGGTAATTCCCTTCCACCAGGCGGCATAGTCCGCTCGCAGAGACTGAACCACTTCGAGATTCTGCGCGGCGATATCGTTCTGCTGTCCCGGATCGGTTGAAATATCATACAGTTCTTTGCCCCCGACCAGACGCCACGTGCGGCGCATCACTGTACCGCGCCATTCTCCCTGCGGCCCCTCACCGGTTCCGATGTGGACGAATAGCGAGCGCCCCGGAATCTCGGAAACTTGCCCCAATAACAGAGGGGCCAGGCTCGTGCCGTCAAAGGCAACCTTGTCCGGTTTTTTGAGCCCGCACAGATCGATCATGGTCGGCAACAGGTCAGTGATTGAAGTGAGCTCGCCAATATCACGCCCCCCCTGAACACCCCGCGCCGGCCAGCGGATAAAGAACGGAACCCGGTGTCCGCCGTCGTAGTAGCTGGTTTTGATTCCGCGCATTCCCGCATTATATCCGGATTGAATTGCCTCGGTTTGAAGATCCCTT
This sequence comes from uncultured Verrucomicrobiota bacterium, assembly GCA_964612095.1. GTDB lineage: Bacteria > Verrucomicrobiota > Kiritimatiellia > Kiritimatiellales > Tichowtungiaceae > Tichowtungia. Next base: position 35,489 of record CAZTEK010000001.1, on the reverse strand, counting down.
GAAGCACCGGCCGACGTGCCATTGTCCGTCAGGAAAATCAGAATGGTATTTTCGCGAATGCCGAGGCGCTCGATCAGCCCTTCCAACCGCGCCATGTTCTCATCGAAATTGGCAATCATCCCGTAAAAGTTCGCCCGTTTTTCATCCACGCCGGCCTTTTTATAGGGAGCGCTGTACTTTTCAGCGACACGGTATGGATCGTGCGGTGCGTTCGGCGCAATGTACGCAAAAAACGGTTGTTCCTGCTTTACGTTTTCCTCAATGAACGAACAGGCACCGTCAAACCAGACATCGGTGCAATAGCCGGTAAACGGAGTCAGCTTCCCGTTATGCCAATAGGTATCGTCAAAATAGTTGTTCCCCCAATAGTCCGGGGTCTGCTCTAATCCGCCGCCCAGATGCCACAGCACCTCCTGGAACCCGCGATCCTGCGGACGAAACGGATAGTTGTCCCCGAGATGCCACTTGCCGAACAGGCCGGTCCGGTATCCGCCCGCCGCAAAGAGATCCGCCATCGTGGTTTCATTTTTACGCAGCAGGGACCGCCCCCGGGTGGTAGCCCACGCGCCGGTACGCAGACAATCGCGACCGGTCATCAGCGAGGCCCTTGAAGGGGTGCACAGCGGGGCCGCGTGAAAATCGGTCAGGCGTACACTTTGAGACCACAACCGATCCAGCGCCGGAGTTTTCAAAACCGGGTTGCCGTGACAGGAGAGATCGCCGTATCCCTGATCATCCGTCATGACCAGAATCACATTCGGACGTTGCATAGCCGACGGAACCGCTGCCAGCGAATGGGCACCGCAGACCGCTGCAATTACGGTAAGAGTCTTTTTACCCATCATGGTTCTGCTCCGGATTCGCTTATAAAAACGGCTTATTTTAAGGGTTTTTTACACTTCCGGGCCAGCGCCGATTCGATACAGGCAGACACCTGCTCTGCAATCCGCGGACTGCCGGCTTCTCTCGAAAAATGGACATTGCCGATCCCGCTGCCGTATCCGGCAAAAAGCTCCGGCGGGAACCCCGCCGTCAGCGCATGCAGATCATTGATCGTCACGCCGTGCCGATTCATGATTTCAGCCGCTACCGCGTTGTATTTGATTTCATCCCCGGGAAAGCGGCCGATTTCGTTCTCCGGAACGACCGTGGTTGCGGCCCAGATCAGCTCGGCCCCTGTTTGCTTCAGCCGGACCACCAGTTTTTCAAGATTCTCTTTGTACTGCTCAAGGGGCACCGACTGAGTTCCCCGCACCTTGTCCCTCTTTCCGGGATCTTTGGATTCCGGGTGGCGGTAACAGAGATCGTGCAGGCCCCAATTGAAATGGATAACCTCCCATTTTTTATCGCCCAGCCATTTATCGATCTGTCTCAGCCCGTTGAGGGTATCCCCGCAATTGGCATCCGGGCGGAAGACATTGGCCCGGCCCTCGAGGTGCTTTCGAACCGCAGGGGTATATCCGATTGAAATGGAGTCCCCGATGATCAAAACATTGGGCAATGATGCCTGCACATTCGTCACCGCTTTCATTCCATCCTTGTCCTGCTCCGGCGTATAAAATTCCGCTCCGAAACCGATGCCGTAAAAAACCGCTGCCAACGCCATAACCCAGTGCTTTTTCATCATACAAACGTCCCTTTAGTTATTCGATCCGATCAATAAGAAAAAAAATCCGCCCGTATCCTTCTTCAGCATCGGTGAAATCACCGAGTAAGTCTTACGTGCCAGCTCGCTCGACCCGTATGCTGTGAAATGCACATTGTTTGCGATCTGCAACTCAGTCAGGCGGGGAAATGCAAATGCATACAGATCATTCACGGCGATCCCGTTCGTCGCCATGATCGCCTTTGCCGCATCATTATAGGGCGTGACATCAATATACGGAATCGATCCGCCAGCTCCCTCCGGAACCGGAGTGGTCGTCGCAAAGACCAGCTTCGCGCCGGTGCGCTTCAGCTCCTTGACCCAGAGCTCCATCTGCCGGGCATACTCCTCGACTGTAAACTGAATGTGGGCGCCGGGGTCGCCCGGCAGGCAGTTTACATTGTTCTCGTCCACATATTTAACCGCATGCAACCCCCAGTTGAACTGGATGACATCCCATCCGTTTGATCCGCCGGTAGCTATATAGCTGTCGACCAGGGCTGCCCATCGGGGATTCGGATCGTTATACGTTGTCCCGCCTTTAGAAACCGATGCCTGCCCGTCGAAAAAGCCGCAAAGGGCGCTGTAGTAGCCGCTAACGATGGAATCACCGACAACCAGAATCTGCACCGGTTTAGCGGGTTCGGCGGCATTCAATGCCTCGAGAATACTGTTCGCCACCACCTCGCCCATCAGCTGAACGCCCAGCGCCGTCGGCAGATTGGAATTCAGCTGAACCATCTCCTCAATCCGTGTCTGGGTATAGTCGGCCAGATCGTTCATCCGCAGGCCGGCATTCGTAATGACCTGCTTGAATTTCGCGGCGTAATCGGCATCCACAGCACTCACATACTCCGGCATCGTTCCGTACACCGGTGTGATCGTGCATCCGATCAAGGCCGGAGCCGATCCCTGAAGCCTGGCCACCAGTCCGGAATAAATCCCGGTCACCTCTGAGGCGGCGGCACGCGGCACCCCGTTTGTATGAAACATCAGCTCGCGTCCGTAGGAAAAATGAATCACATCCCAGGTTCCGGTCTCCACATAGGTGCTGCAAAACGCATCCCAGTCCGGACTGCCGGTTTCCGGAAAATTCACAAACGTGCAGGCGGCTGTGCCTTCCAGAATCCGCACCACCTCCGGACGATAGGCCTGCATGACCGCATCGCCGAGCAGAAGCACTTTTTTGAGATTCGGGTCCGGAGAAACGGTGCCATCGCTGAGATCCGCCGTGAACTGCTGAAGGATATATCTTCCGCTGCCTGCAGCTGCGGCAGCCGTGTAATTCACCGCAACACCGGCCAGAGTGATGTTGGTCAGCGAGCTTCCCGGCGTGTTATACGTCAACGAAACGAAGGACATATCCGTCCCCGGCGTCCAGGCTGCCCAGCTGATCTGGTCCGGATTATCGAGGGTCGTGGTGGCGCTTCCGCCGGGGTTAAAGCCCGACGACGAAAGATAGGTCGTGCCATCGTTCACAACCACCCAGCGGGCCTCCGCTGTTCCAGTGAGCGTTGAGCCGTGTTTTGCAGTCAGCGAGCTGGCGGCATCCAATGAATAGGTTCCGTTCGTGGCGGGTCCAAACAGCAGCGCCAATCCGACCTGACGCGAAATCTGACCGCTTGTGAAGGTATCCGCCGACCGCAAATCTTCAACAGATGCACCATTAGCATATTGAAGCACTGCAAAGTTATGGGTATAGGCCGAAGCGCTGATATTGCTATACGTACCGGAAAAGCCGCCATACACCGATTGTCCGGTATAGGTGCCCCCATTACTGCTGAGAAGCGGCGTCGACGTGCTATAGCCCAGTTTAATTGTCTTACTTGCTCCAGCTCCAATAGTCCCGACAGCGGCAGTTAAATTCGCATTTGCGGTAGCCGCATTGGCGGTTGCCCCGTCAAACCGGATCACAACCGCGGCCTGCACCGCCCCCGCCAGACTCAGAAACACGCTGATCACGCATATTGTTTTTTTCATTAAAGTTAACGTTCTCATAAAAACCCAATCAGGCAAGTCATTAATAATTTTTTTTCGGGAATACGATGTCTCAAAGATGCCAGCTCATCGCAAATAAAAGAATAGACATTCCTGTTCTTTTATTTGTGTTTTTCTGACTTCATCAAAAAAGCAACCATCTACTCCAGCCCGATTTTGAGCCGGATGAAGAGGGATGATTCCGTCGATGGAATCGGATTCGTGACAACCATGAACACCGTGTCAACATCGCCTGAGGTCGCGTCCGGATTGAAGACCGTCCAGCGCCCGGAAACCAGATCGGCCGTTGTTTCGAGTTGATAACAGATTCCCCGCATGCCGGCATCCTTGCGGCGGCGGTAGGTGTATTCAAAGGCACCTCCTCGACTCCTAAAGGCCGGACGAATGTCCGCCGAATCAAAAACTCCGGGGTCGCCGCCCAACCCGTATTCAGCCAGATTAGACAAGCCGTCGTGATCCGGGTCTTCGTAATATCCATCGAAAGAGCCTACGGACGCATAACCCCGCAGCCACGAAGCGTAATAGGCTGCCGGATTAGTGCTTACGGCAAAGGTCATGATTTTACGCGAATTCATGCCGTTGCCGTCATCGGCCTGCACCTGAAACAGGTAATCTCCAAGGGCATCTGCCGGAGGTGTAGCAGACAATAAACCGTCAGGGGTCACCGACAGCCAGTCGGGGCCGAAGATGAGTGAATAGACGATGGAGTCGCCATTGGCATCGGCTGCCTCACCCACTGGTTGGGCATAAAGCTCTAGCGGCACGGCGTTGGAATGTGCGCCCGGTGAACCGGGGAAAACCGGCGCCACATTATTTGTATCAATCAGATCGCCCCTCAGCCAGCCGGCTCCATACGTCGAAACGTAATAAACGTTGCTGCTCACCTGATCGATGGCAATGTCATTTACACGGTCGGACTGCGGGTTTCCCCTGTTGATTCTGCTCCAGGTCGCGCCACCGTCCCGCGACAAATACGTTCCCGGATTTTGAATGTCCGCCAGATTGGAGCCGTTCATCTGCACGAGAATCACATTAGGGTCGTAAAGTGCGGTTTTAGTCATGCGGGCCCAGGGCGTCTTGAAGATCTGAAGCCAATTCTGTCCGCCGTCCGCGCTCATCCACACCCCGCCGTTTGTATAGGCCGACAAAGGCGTTCCGCAGGAGAGGTACATTTTCCCGTCGGCGGAAAAGTGGAGATCGGAAAACCCCTTGATTCCGGACGGCTCGGTCGGAAACGGATCCCACGATACGGCCCGGTTGGTGGATATATAAAGGCCGCCGGTATTCCCGTAGACGCAGGCATAGAGCTTGGAGCTGTCTAGCGGATCGAGCCGGATACAAGGCACATCCAACGAAGCCGGCAAACCGTTGGTCGCCCAGTTCCAGGTAGACCCTCCGTCGGACGACTTGCGAACGCCCTTGGGGGCGGATGACAGGTTGCCGGTATAGCCGTGAACAATCGGATTGGCCGGAATGCAGAAATACATATTGGCCGGATCGTCCGGATCAATGGTCAGACAAAGCTGATGAATACTGTCGTTGAATGACTCCCCCTCCGGCCATTCAATTGCCGTACCGATATCCGTGAACGTTACCCCTCCGTTGGTGGAGCAGAGCAGCTTCCCGGCGGAAGCCTGGCGAAACTGGAGTGAATAAATGATGTTCGTATCCGCCGGATGCAGAGCGACATCGGAACAGGAATATTCGGCCTCACCGAGCTGAATTCGCCGAGCGGCCTGTGCACCGGAGCGGACATTGCCACCGTCCGGAGTGGTGATCCAGAAATCATTTTCTCCCGAGGGAAGAAACAGCATGCCGGGCAACCGGGGGTCCTGACGCAAACCGTGCCCGGGCAGATTGCTGTTGCCGGCGCCCACCCAGCTTTGCGCCCCCGGAGTCGCCTCAATTTCATCATTTTCAATCCAGGTTTCGCCTCCGTCGATTGAAACGCAGAGCACCTTGGCCCACTGAAAAAAGATCATTGATCCGTCGCAATTGAACTCCAGCGCCGGGCCTGATTTTCGCTCATACGAATCTTTTTGCTGCCATTTGCGCTGACCCCGCAGATCGATGTTTAACTCCACCGGGTTTCCCCGCCCCTCCCAATAATTTCTGTGTTTATCCGCCCAGGCCGTTCCATTGCGCAGTGCGGCAATCCAATGAGCGCCGCCGTTTGCGGTTTTCCAGAGCATTCCGCCCCGCAGCGGCCGCTCCCACTGATAATTGTTGCACAGAAAAACACTGTCCGGGTCGGCCGGGTTCACCCGGACCGTACAAAAAGAATGCATCAGGTTCGTGGGATAAACCGTATAGAGGGTTCGCGCATTGGTGATGCCGAACCAATCGTTCAAGGCATCAAAATAGCTCATGCGGAACAGATAATCCCCGGCGAGCGAAGAGACATCAATCCCCAGATCTCCGTTGATGCACTGCCAGCTCTCCCCTTCGTCTGTACTGCGGAAAACCCCGCCTCCGTCATTCGTCACCGTGCTGCCGGATGCTGCCCATTTCACCAGATCCAATGCGTAAAGAGTCACACTCCCGGTATTCGGTTCGCAATACATGTCAAACGAACGGATGATATCGTGATCCAGCCCTGTACCGGTTTTTGCGCTCCAGCTGGTTCCGCCATCGGTCGACTTATACAACCCGTACGTGGTCGCCGCAAAAACGACATTGGATCTGAACGGATGAACCAGAATGCGAATAATTTGAGCATTCGTGTTGAGCCCTGCCGGTGTGATTTCACTCCAGCCTTCTCCCCAGTCGGATGTCTTCCATACCTTCGCTACATGTCCAGCCGCAGCGCCCGTCCCATGAGGCTGATCCGCAGAGAACAGGATCTGTCCGGGATCGCTGATCGTCCCCGAGCCCGCATACCAAACCGGATCGTTCTGCGGATCCACGGCAATCGTATTCAAACTGATTCCATTCCAAACTGAAGTTGACGCCGCATGGACCTGCCAGGATGCGCCCCGGTTCGTCGTGCAGTAAAGAAATGCAGAGCCCGCTGCGGAGCAGGAACCGAAGTCCGGATCCTGCCGCGAAAAATCAGGTGACGTCAGCTCGACCGGTCCGCGCTCGCGGAATTTAAACCCCCTGCCATCACAATCCAGCATGCTTTCATAGGTTGCGCCGCGATCAGTCGAGCGATAGGCGTTGCCCATATTGGGACCCAGAAACAGCGTGTCCGGATCGGTTGGATGACAGAAAATGCGGAAATTGTTGCCGGACATACCCGGGCCGAACTGCCGCCACAGGACCGACGGATCGGATTCCACGCGGACGGTGCGCAGATTTTCAAACCAGACATCGGAGGAGGCAGAAACGGACGATGCCGCAACGATGCACAACAGCGCGACGCGAATGAGTCGAACTCTTCGCGCCGGGACTGAAAGGGGATTGCCCGTTTCAGTCCTGCAAAATGTGCCACGACACTTCATTCTTTTTTCCGCTTTTTCACCGGGGTGGCTCCGGAAGAGACGCCCGGCGCATCATGCTCCCTTTCATGGAGATCGTATCCTGGAAGTATTTTCAGGAGTCGCTCCCGCTCATCCCGGTGCGTCTCCAGCACCGATCCCCAATCCTTGATCTCGCGAAAACTGATTAAATCATCCGGGGTTCCGGAAACATCCCACCACTTGTTCCGGCCGTCCCTCATCACATATTTCCCGCGAATCAGCTGACCGGGGCCCTGATAGGAATAAATCCACTCCCGGTGTTCCGGTTTTGCGCCAAAGAGAAACGGAACCAGACTCTCGCCGTCGATTTCATAACCGGCCGGCAGCTTTACACCCGTCAAGTCAGCGACCGTCGGCAGGATGTCAGACAGATTCACCAGAACGTCCTGCGCCCCGTGCTTTGTCATGCCGGGCGCATAGATAATGAGCGGAATATGGCATCCTTTCTGCCGGTCCGGGCTCATCTTGCCGTATTTACTGGTTCCGTTGTCGGCGCAGAAAACAAACACCGTGTTCCCGTCAATTCCGAGTTCCTTGAATTTATTCAGATAAAGCCAGATCTGGTAATCGATATACCGGATATGCGTGTGGATGCCGGATTCCGTCACCGTTCCGTGCGTGTCATACACGCCGTTGTCGCCGGTCACATTCGGCGGCGTCCGCACATAACCGGATCCATTCCACGTCACAACAGGCGTTCCCGGCCATCTGCTCTCGCTCTGCGGATTGAACCAGTTGAACCCGTCATGACCGAGGTGGCTCGTATGATAGATCAAAAATGGTTTTCCAGCCTTCTTCTGCCGATCCATGAACTCGAAAACAAACTCCAGCTCCACATCCGGGCCGTAGGTGTTCAATCCGTATGTTTTTTGCGCTTCGGGTGTATTCGGCCACCACTCAAACTGCGCGGAAGCGGAGGGATGATTCATCAAAAGAACATGCGGAGCCCAGTACCAGCTCTGCTGAACATAGACATCGGCCGGCTTTCCGGTATCCCGGTTGACCAGCTGCTTCCCTTCCGCTGTCTTCTGCAAAACCAGTTCAAAATCGGTATATGGATTTTTCGTTGAAGCATCTTCCCCGGGAGTAAAACACCCTTCATCAAATCCGAACCGCCGCAGATCCGACCCCTTCATCTGCGTCTTGCCGGCCCAGAAGGTTCCGTAACCGGCCTGCTGCGCCACATGGCCGATCTGAATTGGCGAACTTTCATACAGCGGCCACGGAATCAGTTTTCCGTCAGGATTCCGATATAGACCAATGTCACCGTTGACCCACCACTTATGCCGATGCGCATACCGTCCGGTCATCATCATGGCGCGGCTGGGAGAGCAGACCGTCGCAGCCCAGGCGGTCTTGATCCAGCACCCTTCCGCCGCCAGTTTGTCCAGCACCGGGGTCTTTGCACGAAAAGCCGGATCCGACGTATCCCCTGCTTCGGGAGGACTCCAGACCTTTGACCCGTACACCGGGATTTCCCGCGCACTGATATCGTCGGCGAAAAAAATGACAATATTCGGTTTTTCAAGTGCCGGCGAGACACCTGCGGCCAGCGCCGTTGCGGATGACGCAAGCAGAGTTGCTGTATGCAAAAATCGTGTTTTCATTGCTTCTTTCATTTTGAACTGTTTTGGATTGCAACGTGCCCGACCTCACCGCCCCGCAAGCTTCTCATAAACGTATAAAAAACTGCGCCGGCTAATCTGCCGCCTACCTTGCGAGCAGCGGCAGCAGAACCTTAAAATTCTGTTTTGCCAGCTCAGCCGATCCGGACGCGGTGAAATGGACATTGTTTTCGATCTGCAGAGCCGGCAGACGCGGCAGCGCCGCCGCATACAGATCGTTGACCGGGATTCCATGCTTTTTCATGATCGCTTTGGCCGCCTCGTTATACGGCGTCAGGTCGAGATACCGGATCGACCCGGAGGCGCCCTTCGGCACCGGCGTGGTTGTGGCAAACACCAGTTTAGCGCCGGTGCGCTTGAGCTCATTGACAAACAGCTCCAGATTCCGGGCATACTCTTCCACGGTGAACTGGATATGCGCACCGGGTTTACCGGGCTCGCTGTTGCGGTTCTGTTCATCCACAAACTTGACGGCATGCAATCCCCAGTTGAACTGGATCACAGCCCAGCCCTTCTCACCGCCTTTTTCGATATACTGATCGACGATTTTTTTCCAATCGGGATTGCGGTCATTGTAGGTTGTTCCGCCGGAAAACACCGCGGCCCTGCCGGCAAAAAGCCCGCGGGTTGCGCTGTAGTAGCCCCCGGCGATGGAATCGCCGACAATCAGAATACGCGGCCGGTTGGGGTCCGCCCCTTCATTCATCGCTTCCAGAACACCGTTCACGATCTGCTCGGCCATCAGTTGAACCCCCAGCTCCGTCGGCAGATTGGAATTCATCTGTACCATCTCCGCCAGCCGGGTCTGCGTATAATCGCCGAGATCATTCAGCCGGATTCCCTCCATTTGAAGCACCTTGCCGAACCGCTTCGCAGACTGAAAATCATCGTTCCGTCTGATGCCGGGCATCGAGCCGCGGACCGGGGTCAGGGACGCTCCGACCAGACAGGCCCCGGTTTTCTGCAATTCAGCAATCAGCCCGGTAAGATTCGCCCGTCCGCTTTGAGCCATCAGAGGGCGGGTACATGCAAAATGGATCACGTCCCAGCGGGAGGTATTCACCTGATCCCGGAAAAAGACCATCCAGTCCAGGCCGGCAGTTTCCGGCATTCTGACAAAGGTACACTCCGCCTTTCCGTCCAGCAACTGTGACACCGCGGTCCCGCAGGAAAACAGCACGTCATCCCCCAGCAGCAGAACCTTTTTTTTTCCTCCGTCCGCAACCGATGCCGCCGCCAGAAAAGTCGCCATTCCGAGAGCGCCTGTCAGCATTAAAAACCGCTTCATAGATCCCCCCCCAGCACAAATCTGCCAACTTTGCATCAATGCAAATAATCAATCTGAACACCCGATGCGCTGACGAACATCAGCACCGCAAACTGTTTCATCCAGGCCGCCTCTTTTTCACCCGACAATCATTGTAACCCCAGGGTAGACCTGAACGGAATCGACTTGAATGCCACTGACCCCCGAGGAATTTACATCAAACGTCTGAGCGCTGAAATAAGGCTCCACTCCGCCCGATGTCACCGCATCAAAGACCTGCTGACTGATTCCGGTATAGGATCCGGCCGGAGATTCGATGCCGGTCGACAGATTGATCAGCTTGGCCGAAAAGGTTGATTCCTCGGCGGTTGCCCCCAGCGCCAATCTGTATTCAATCGCCAGCGGGGCCTGTGCATTTCCGGCAACCGGAAGCGCCGAAGCCGAAATCAGTCCTCCCGAATTGTTATTATTCCGGAGCTGCAGCGTACCGGCCAGAGACAACGCCAGCACCGTCTGACTCACTCTTTCGGGCTTGATCTCTTCACCACCCGCCACTTTCAACCCCACTGCGAGTAAGGGCGTATTACCGCCGGACGGGACTGCCGGAGTGCCGAGCAGCTGAAAGGCCACCCGCACCAGAACAGATCCGCCCGGAGACACAATAACCGGATGTCCGGTCAGCACAGCCTTCTGAAACACCTTGGTTGCAGAAACCGTTCCGCCGTTCGCATCCACCATCCAGCCCGGCGATGCATCCCAGCCTTTCTGTCTGTTTAACGCCTTGTTTACATACCCCTCGGCCGCTGTAAAATTTATCTGCTGAGCGGCAGCATTCAGACACAGAACAAAAACCAGCCCGCTTGTAACTTTATTCATAAAAAAACTCTCCACAAAGAATTTATGATTTAAAAAACGAGCAAACCGCGATCCGCACTTTGCGAATCTCCAAACAGCTTGTTAACGTTCACAAATTATTCCAATACAGCTCCCGAATCAAGTTTTTTATCACTCCGCTTTTTATCACTCCCCGCCCGGCAGCGCCGGTTCCACAACGGCCCGGATCCGGTAAAAACGACCGACTGCACCCTGAAAATCAATAAATTACACCACTCTACTGCCGGAGATCCCGCTGGTCAGATTGGTCAAGGGATCCCGCAATTCACAGCTTTTTCATCCTGACTTCTCCTTTTATCCAACAGCTCCGTCCACAGAAAAACAGCCGCGGATCAATGCAGATCTTTCAACTGCCGGTAGTATTTCTCATCCCAGCTGATCGGCTTGCCCCCGATCTTGAACCAATCAATAAACGCGGCCTGAAGTTCTGCGGCGAGTTCCGGGTGCCGGGCGATGACATTGCTGGCCTCTGCAGGATCTTCTTCGATATTGAAGAGCATCGGAGGCCCCTGCTCCATGATCTGCATCATTTTCCAAGGCCCGCGACGCACCGCCCATGACGGAGGCGGATTATCGTGCCCGCCGCCCTTACCTTTTTGGGCTCCGGGGCCATTGTCGTAGTGCGAACCGGCCCAATAGAGGGTGCGGTTGAGTTGTAAATCTTTGCCGGCCTTCAGCGGGGGCAGCAGACTGATGCCGTCGAAGATCTCGCCGACGGGTTTTGTAATGCCCGCCGCCTCCAGCGCGGTCGGCAGGATATCGAGCGAGATGACCGGCTGATTCCGCACCTGCCCGGCCTTGAGTTCCGCCGGCCAACGGACCAGGAAGGGCACCTTTCCCCCGCCATCGAACTGCTCGCGTTTGTAGCCTCGCAGGCCGCCGTGACTCTCCTCCCACCAGCTGGGCAACCCGCCGTTGTCACTCAGGAAAAAGACCAGTGTGTTGGCGCTCTTGCCGGTGGCATCCAGTGTCTTGAGCACGCGGCCGATCCCCTCGTCGAGCTCCGCCACCATCGCCGCCTGGATCGCCTCCTTTTTGGGTAATTTGGAAAACCGTTGAATAGTCTCCTCAGGTGCATGGTTGGGTCCATGGACGGCGTTGTAGGCGAGGTAGATAAAAAACGGCCTGTTGCCGGCGCGTCCGATGAAATCGATGGTCCGGCTGGAAAACTCGCGGGTGAGGTAGTCGTGCTCCTTTACCTTTTTCCGCCCGTCGAACAGGATCGGCGACATAAAATAGTCGGTCTGCGCACTGTCGAACCCGAAGTATTCATCGAAGCCCTTCTCCAGCGGATGTTGTCCGGGCTTATCGCCCAAATGCCACTTGCCGATCATGGCGGTGGCGTAGCCCGCGTTTTTGAAGTAGACCGGCATCATGGTCTGGTCGCCGGGCACGCCGCCACCCGCCGCCTGATTGTCCGTGTTGGCATAGATCCCGAAACGCTGCTGGTAGCGACCGGTCATGATGCCTGCGCGAGAAGGCCCGCAGACCGAGCAGGTGACATAACCGTCCGTGAACTTCGCGCCCTCGGAAGCCAGCCGGTCGATGTTCGGCGTAGCGACCCGCGCCGGATCACCGCCGTAGCAGTTGGCGATTCCGCAGCCGAAATCATCAGCCAGAATAATGAGAATGTTGGGACGCTCCGCCGCGAGAGCCGAAAAGCAGAGCAGTCCAATGGGCGCAAATGACATTTTAATTTTCATAATCGTTGCTTCCGAAACCGGTACCAGCAAAGCCCGCCGAAAAAATCATCATCCGGTTTTTCATCACAACCCTCTCCGTTTTCTTTTCATTGCCCGAATTAACGTTCCGATCGTGATTATTCCACCACATCCAGACTGACCAATGCCCGGACTCCCTCTTTCGAAAAGGCTTTCGCGGCATTGGAGGCCACCGGATACGCATCGTCCCACGAATAAACCGTCACCGTCACCCGGCCGGTTTTGTGCGCGGTGAGCGTTCCAAACTTGTCAACCGTTGCCACCGACGGATCACTCGATTCCCAGATTACATTTTGCCGGGTCGCATGGACCGGGATGATCCGGCACTCCAGGGCTCGGGACTGTCCGGTCATCACCGGCGCTTCGCTCTTTATGATTTCCAACCCTTGGACGGGAACATACCGGTTTGCCTCCAGCACCTTGCCGAGCGCATCATAGGCCGCCCGCTGATCCGGCGTCAGGGTTGCGATATCCAGTCCCGAATGATGCCAGCGATCCCAGGAAAACTTGATCATCGGCTGACCGGCCTGCTCCAGCGGATCAGTGCGCAGATCAAAGAAACGCCCCTGCGGGAAGCCCTTGTGAGGGGCATACCGTTTGAATTCTTTCGTATGAGCATATTCCAGCAGCTCGGACAGATCGGTGGACGGCTGATTGGCGTTGTACCAGGTATAAATCGTTTTGCGGTGTTCCGATGAGTTTTTTCCTGTCGCCTGAGACCAGAAGCTTTTCCCGTCAATTTTGTCGATGTTCGGAACGGGTATTCCCACCGCTTCAAACAGCGTCGGATAGATATCAGTCAGATTCACCATTGCCGAATAGACCTGTCCGGCCGGAATCGCTCCCGGCCAGCGCAACAGCAGCGGAACCCGGATTCCGTTTTCAGCCGTACTGCCTTTGCCGCCCGGATAAACCGAGCCGTCCGGCAGCACATGCGAAAAACACTCCTTGGTCCCGTTGTCGCCCATTACCACCACCAGCGTATTCTCGCTCAGTCCAAGTTCGTCGAGTCTGTCCAGCACCTTACCGATCATTTTATCGGTATAGTTGATCATGTCCGGAAAATAACGCCGGTCATCTCCGGGGCCGTGCCCGTACGGGGTTTTCGCCATGACATCAAACTGATCAAAAACCTCCATCGGCTGACTGTCCGGCGTAGGCGTATGCTCGTCGTGCACCAGGATCATCGGGTAATAGAGGAAAAACGGCTTCTCTTTATTCTTCTCAATAAAATCGAGCGCGAAGCGGTTGATGATATCCGGACCGTAGCTGCGGCGTCCGGTGACCGGATCCATTCCCGAGAACTGCTGCGGTTTACCGTTGATCACCAGCAGGGGATCGATCATGCGCCGCCCCTCGCCGATGACATCGAAGCAACAAAACTCATCCCAACCGAACTTGTAAATGTAGTCCTTGCCGGGAAATTCTCTGGTTCCGCGGGTCTGCTTCCATTTGCCGGTCATGCAGGTGGCGTATCCCGCTTTTTTAAACAGATCACCGAAAGTGATCTGCGATTCGTACAGGGATTTAGCCTGTATGAAATTACGGTTGTTGTTCATTCCGGTCATCAGCGCCACACGGGTCGGTTCGCACAGCGAATAGGCATAGGCGTACTCGCAACGCACCCCTTGCTGCGCCATCCGGTCCATTCGCGGCGTTGCGAACGGCGCATTCGTAAAATATCCCTGATTGGAGGAGAGCCGGTTTGCGCCATAGGCCGTCACGCCGTAATGCCCGAGATCATCAATCAGAAAAAACACCACATTCGGTTTATTCAGATCCGCCGGCTTTTCCACTGCCTGTACAGCCCCCGAAACCAAACCCATCCCCGTAATCCAATATCCCAGTTGATTCATTTCCCTATTCCTTTCAATTCATACCCTTCGCTGCCGGAGCTGTTCGTTGTCCGGACCGCCGGATTTCAAGATATTCATTCAGCAACTGATCAATGAGCGATTTGCACTCCGGATTGCCGATCTGATTGTCCTTCGGGAGCTCTTTCGGCGTTTTTTCCAGATTAAACAGTGCCTTGGGCTCAAACTTTGTCAGGTTGTGATCGCTTTGAATAATCAGCTTCCAGGGTCCCTTCCGGTAGATCAGTTCATTTTTTGATCCGGCCTGCAGGAGCAGGGACTCGCGCGGTTTATACCCGGGACTGCCGGTCAGCAGCGGCATCAGATTATTGGAATCCATAGCCTGATCTGCCGGAACATCCGTGCCAACCAGCGCCGCCAGAGTGGCGAGCAGATCGGTATTCATCACGGCCTGATCACTGACGGCTCCGGCTTGAATCCGTCCGGGCCAGACCACAATGAACGGAACGCGATGTCCGCCTTCCAGCGGAGAATTTTTTCCGCCGGCCCATCCTCCGGCGGAATTATGTCCGGCCCGTGTGGTGTCCGGATCCAGATTGACCAGGCCGCCGTTATCGGTCGTGAAAACAAACAGCGTGTTTTCATAAACCCCTTTTTCTTTTACCGCCCGAATAATCCGGGCAACCTGACAATCCAGATCGGCCACACAATCCAGATGACGGGACGGAGTGCTTCCCGCCACCTGTACGCCGTCAAACGTCTCGGGCGGGCAGTGCGGCACATGGGCCATCGGAGAACAGTAATAAAGGAAGAAAGGCTTCTTTCCGGCATGAGCATGAATGAAATCAACCGCCTTGGCCGAAATCAGTTTCCCGATCTCCCGTGTGTCCCAATTTGAATCCCCCGGGCCCGGCCCTTTGTCCGAGATATCTTTCGGATTGATCGCATTTTCTTTGTTCAGCAATACCAGTTTTGAACCCTCGCCCATCGGAAACCACTTTTGATTTTCATAAGCGACATACACAGGGCCTTGAACCCCGCACGGGAGCATGAAGCTATAGTCGAATCCGCAATCGATCGGCCCGCCGCCGGTCATACGGGTCATGTCCACCTGCGCGGGTCCGGCATTATCATCCTTGCCCCGAAAAACCGCCTTGCCATCCGCAGACATAAAGTCGCCGCCCAGATGCCACTTCCCGACAAAACCGGTCGCATAGCCCGCCCCGCTGACGACACTGCCGAGCGTAACCTCTCCGGGCCGGAACAACGTTTCAGAAAAGGAATTCCAGATGCCCCAAGGAGTACGGGAACGGTAGTTGTTATTACCGCTCATCACGCAATAACGAGTCGGCGAGCAAAGTGCCGTCGCTGAATGCCCGTCCGTGAACCATAGTCCGTCCCGGGCAAGTGAATCAATGGCCGGTGTTTTATAAAGCGGCTCTTTCTGCATAAACGTGCGGACATGATGCCCGATGTCACCGAGCCCCACATCGTCAGCCATGATCACGACAATGTTCGGCTTTTCAGCCGACTGCAGCTGCGCAGCCGTCAATCCTATGCCCGCAAATAAACAGCCCATCCGTTTCATCGCACGTTCCTTTTCACCGGGTCGGAATCAGTCCGGCTGGAATATTTAATTTTTTATCATCCGCGCCTTTGGCGAAGTCGCAAATAACCCGCTCATTTTCTTTGCGCCAATCGCATTCTACACGGCGGTCGCCCAGTACAATATTGCCGAGCTTTTGCCGGAACCAGTCGGCCAGCGGGGCGTATGCAGGTTCATCGGCGACATTCCGCCGCTCCTCCGGATCCGTCCTCAAATCATACAAGCACAGCTCTGCCTTATTGCGGGGGCAATCCAGCGCCCAGCGGATGTTTTCTCCGGGAGAAACGCCCTGCCCCGGTTTTCCGTTGGACGGCCGGGTACGCATCGAAAAGGCAAATTCTTTGGAGCGCAGATAGGCGCGCGGTCCGATGACATGATTCAACTCTCCAATAATATAGTCGCGCGGCACAACCCGGCCATGGGCAGTATCCACCAGCGAAACACCGTCGAGGTGCTCATACCCGGACGTAAGATCAACGCCGGACGCAGCTAAAAAGGTCGGTGCAAAATCGACATACTCGATGAGATTGCTGCAAACCGTTCCGGACGGAAAAAGCCCCGGCCTGGAGGATGCGGCAATGACGGCCGAACGGGTGGACATCTGCCAGGGTGAAAATTTGGATTCGATTCCCTGTTCACCCAGTTGCCAGCTGTGGTCGCCGCAGACATAGACGATCAGCCAGTCGCGCCCGCTTTCACGGCTGTATTTCTTAAAGGCGTCAATGCAACGCCCGACCTGCGCATCGCCATGCGCACAAAAGGCATAGTAATCGCGGATCGCCTGGAGCTTATCCTGCTCCTTCATATTAGAAAAATTCATCTTTTTATGAAGCAGCTGAAGCTGCGGCGGCATCCGGGAGACCTCATCGGTACTGAACGGCGGAATCGTGTACGGAATCTCCTTTCCCTTTATGATGAACCGGTCGCGGATTTCCCGGGGCGGCAGTACAGCGGTATGCGGAAAATGGAATCCGAGATGAATAAACTGCGGGCTCTTTTTATCCGCCTGAGTTTTAAGATAATCAACCATTTCCGTGGCGATGAGCCCGTCCATGGTCTTCTCCGCTGTTTGAGGACTCTGCCCGCCGATAATCAGCCCGGTATTATCTGCCGTGTAATGGCGCAGAATTCCCAGCTCTTTTTCAACTTCATGGCGGGTTGTAATGTCCGTTTCCGTCAGCGGTGCTGAACCGCGATCGGTATAAAACCGCTTCACCGCGCCGTCTGCAAAATAATAAATCTCCTCCGTCCCGACCTGTTTTCCATTGACCCACGGCTTGTTGATCGCCATGTCCGTTTGGCCGTTTTTCTCCATATCGTTGGCGTTTATTTCAGGTGCATAATAATTCAGGCTGTTGTACGTATTTTTATTATTCCACTGAAAAATATAATAGCCCGTCTTTCCGAAATGGGCGGCGGCATATCCGTTCTGCCGCATCACCTCGGGAACAACCGGACGCATGTGCGCGGCTTTATTATGAGTCTGCTCAAAACCCCAGATTCCGGTCCGGAACGGATAACGGCCGGTCAGCATCGAGGCCCGTGAAGGGGCACAGGCCGGCGCGTTGCAATAGGCCTGCGTAAACAAGACCCCTTCCGCCGCCAGCGAATCCGCGGCCGGCGACTCGACATACCCCAGCGGACTCAGCCGGTTTCCGGAGACCGCCTGATTGTAGCAGGCCCAGGAATCGGGGCGCTGATCATCGGTGATAATCCAAAGAACATTCGGCTGTTCCGACGCCTGCACCGCCGCAGCCCCTGCAGCCAAAATCCAAGTTGTCTTTTTCATTCTTTCACTCCTATTAATTAACCAGCCGTCCGTTCACAAAGAGATCTCCGAAAAAAAACTCATTCCGATCGTAACGCGGGCCAGACGGCTGTTTGTCAACCTTCGAAAGAATACCAGCCTTATCCGGCGGTTCGGACATCAAGGCGACCCGAACTGTATGCAACCCCGGAGACAGTGTGCGGGGATAAAACCATCCCTTGCTCCGGCCGGGTCCGCCGGCATAGATGTCAAACAGGGTTCCTTTCACCGGCTGCTGCTGATCGACCTGCACTTCAAACAGCCCGGACTCGCACCGCGAAATTCCGTACAGCCCGAAGCCGGTTCCTTCAAAACGGAACACGATCTCTGCGCCCGGCTGCTCCGTCTGCCACAATTCACTGAAGCGCTTTTTAAAATCGCGATTGGCAGTTGTCTCTGTATATCCATCCACCTCGACGGGATTCACGGCCGTCCAATTTCCCGTCATCGCGGCTTTTGAAATCGGATACCGCTTCGCGTCCGCCCAGTTGGCGGACTCCAGGGGAACCGGCAAACGGCGCGGGCCGACTGTCCCCGCATCTTTCATCGCACTCATTGCGCGGATAAGCGCTTCGTTGTAAAGCACGTGTCCTGTCTCGACCAGCGGATGAGTCCCGTCGTTCGAGAACAGCACTTTCCCTTCAGGAACCGGAGTTCCTTTGGGCAGGCTGAAAACCAAAGTACCCGCATCCAGCTGCCGGCCGACCTCCGCGGCAAAGTTGATTGACGACACACCGTAATGCGGCAGCACCGATTCCATCATGCCGGCCGTCCACTGAATCTTTCCTTGTGCGAGATCGGCAAGATGCCAGGATGCCACGGTGTAAACAAAGCAGATATCGGCTTCGGGCAACGCGGTCCGTATTTTGCGAATCAGCCCTTCGGTAATCTGCCGTCCGCGCTCCTCGGTATCACCGATGCCGTTCACGCAGAATTCGATGAATACCAGATCCGGCTTGTGCGCAAGCACATCCCCGTCGAGCCGGCAGACCCCGAGTTCCCCGCCGGTCCCCGGAATGGCGGCAAAAATCTCTTTGATTTCCGCTCCGGGAAACTGTTCAGAAAACCACTGCTGTGAAAGAAGCCGCCAGCCGGGTGCCGCCGTGATGCTGCCGCCCAGATAAGCAATCCGGACCTCCTGCCCGGCCTTCAGCTTCGCAAAAAAGTTGGGAAGCCCGTCCCGCATGCTGAATTCGCCGACCGGTCCGGCGGACAGCCCCCGCAGCGCACAGGAGACCGCCATCAGAAACACCACTGCACCTGCTTTGTTCATTACCGAGCATCCTCCTTTAATTCAGCGAACGTGCCGGGAACATCCGACAGAAGTTTTTTAAGCCGGCCCTGCATCTCCTTCAGCCGCGGGGCATACTCCGGACTTGAAGCGAGATTGACGGTTTCGCGCGGATCGCGGTTCAAATCGTAAAGCTGATCAGGATCAAAATAATGTTTCTTGAACGGCGGATTCCCCTGGATCTGCAACCGCTCCATGAAATCTCCGCCGGGAGACATCCCCATCTGCATGAATTTCGCATCGGGATCGAGAGTCCAGACACCCTTTGTCCAGGGATGGGTTCTGTATATTTTCTCCATCGACTCGCGGTGCTCCGCCATCCGGTCTTCCAGCGGACGCTCCAGATAACTGCCCGGAATCCGGAATGCCAGATACTTGAAACCGTCGCTGCTGACCACGGCCCGGGTCAGACCGATTTCAAGATATAACGAATCGCGCCAGACAGGCTTTTCTCCCCGCAGCAGCGGCATCAGGCTGCGCCCGTCGAGATGCATCGTGTCCGGCTTTGGAATGCCGCACAAATCAAACAGGGTCGGGGCAATATCGGTATTGCAGACCAGCCCGGTGCGCACGCCCGGTATAACGGTCCCCGGCATGCGGACGATCATTGGAACATGCACTCCGCCCTGATAACAGGAACCCTTACTCTGATCATCGGTATTGTTGTCATTAAAAAAAATCACAAGCGTATTTTCCGACAGCCCGAGGTCTTCAATTTTTTTCAGCACTGCATTTACGACATCATCCAGCCAGGTCGCAGCCAGCAGTTTTTCATTTTTCACCCCGGCCTTACGGGCCCGTTGCACGATGTCACCGCGCGGAGGCAGAACCCCCTCGATCGGTTTTTCGAGCATCCCCAGAGGCGTCAGCCGGGGATCTTCGGTCAGCAGCTCCTTCGACGGATCGGGGACATGCAGCAGTGTGGTTGCATAATACAGAACAAACGGGTTGCTTTTATTCTCTTCAATAAACCTCAATGCATGCTGAGTCTGCCACTCGGGAGCGTGCACATTACAGCCGGTCTGTACCAGATTCCGATCGTCATCGGGGTTGCCGGCATACGCCGCTCCAACATAATCAAAGCCCCGGTCGGCAATATCTCTGCAGATCAATTCCTGATTTGCCTTGAGCACCGCCTGAACCGCCGGATCAGCCGGATCATTCCCGGGAACTGGCTTCAAACTGCCGTGTTTCCCCGTGAGTCCGATATGCCACTTGCCGACCATTCCGGTTTTATAACCGTATTGCTGCATCACCTTAGGGAACGTCCACTCCTCCGGACCGATCGACATGTTCCAAAGAACTTTGGTCACCCCTTCCGCGCTGATTTCCCTTTTAAACTCCGGCGAGCTGGTCCGGCTGGCATAGTTCCCGGTCAGGCAGGTATACCGGCTGGGTGAACAGACACTGCTGGAGGTATATGCATTCGAAAAATAAACTCCATCCTTGGCCATCTGATCAATCACAGGCGTGTGCGCTTTGCCCCGGATGAATCCGAACGAATCGGTCGGCTGATCGTCCGTATAAAAAATCACGACATTGGGCCGGCGCTCTTCAGCCCCGCTGCAAAGTGCTGAAAGGGCAACAAAAGCAGGAATCAATTTTTTCATTGATGCAGCATCTCCTTGTTTTTCATTTCAATAGTCCTTCACCGCTGCCCGGATCACCGCCGAACCGACCGTTCCGGCATCGCCGTCAGAAAACGTGATCCGAACCCGGTTTTCAGCACGGAGATCGGCGGGATTGAGCGGAATCAGTTTGGTGGTGGCATATTCCTTTTCTTCAAGCCGGCCCGCACAATCTTCCACCGGCACCTCGAGCTTTTTCCCGTTAAGCGTCACGACCGGATCGCGGCGCAACCCGGCTTTGCGGGTCAGCCCGATGCGCAATACGGCATAGTCGATCGCTTTTCCCACCGGCACTCTGATCCTGAATTCAGCGTCCGGAATCCGCACGGCGACTTTGTCGCCATAGCAGACGATTTCGTTGACGGACGATTCTTCGCCGACCGGCCGGCCGGAATCCGCAATCAGCATGACGGCTTCAAGGCCTTCGAGCCGAATGGTTTCAGGCCGGGCGACTGTCTGCTCCGTATACCGGCCTGTGAAATCAATGTTCCGTCCGAGGCGACGGAGCTCCACCGTCTCAGTATCGATACCTTTAAGAGAAACCGCCTCCGGCTCCGGACTCAAATTATTGATCAACAGAAACAGCCGGCTGCCGCTGACAAAGGCCTGCACCTGCAAATCGGGGTCATTGCACGGCGCTTTGACCCGACGTCCGTCAACGCCTTTAAAAAAGCGGAAGAAATTGAGCAGATGGGTCGGCACCGGCCGGGTCTTATCGGTGTAGTTATACGGCACAAACAGCTGGGCATAATATTTCGGGTCCCAGCCCCAGGTTTCGGGAATTAAAAACGGCACCGCTTTGCGCACGACATGCGGATGATCCATGAACGTCAGCGTATTGGCGACAACGGCCTGCAACATAAGCACGTTGACGATCGAGCGCTTTTTCATCTCGTGTTCAAACGTGCCGCCCGGAAAATATTCCGCTGCGATTTCAGCGGCCGCCGCCTCGCCGTCGTACAATCCTTTTCCGCCCAGCACATAACCGCCATGCTCGCTCAGCACCACATCGACTTCCTTACCAAATGAATTAACCGCATGGTTCTGCACAAGATCCAGCACCCCCTCCAGCGGAAGACCCGACTGGATCCGTCCGCGGAAACCGCCGTTCTCCCAATTGAAAAAGTCATAGGCATGAAACGAGTAAAAATCCATCCGGCCGCCGGTGCGGTCCATGAAATCTTTCATCCCTTTCCACAACCGGTAATCATCGCGATAAAAATAGGCGACCGACATGCATAACCCGCCGACCTTCACGCCGGGAGTCTCACGGTGCACCGCGTCCATGACCTTGAGATGCCAGTCTGCCAGATGCGGATCGTTGAAAAATTCCCAATGCGGTTCATTCAGCGGTTCAAACAGCGACGGCCGATCAAAATCCGTGTACCCGTACTTCAGAACTGCGGCGGCCAATTCGGCGGCCGCTTCCAGATTTTCCGGTATATACTCCGGTGTGCCGTGGTGCTCAGAAGTTCCCTTGAAACGCTTTCCCATGTAGGCAGGATACTCATTGTGGTTACCATGGTACGCTACATCCAGACGGGGACCGTAATCGTTCAGAAACCTTGCAGACGGCTCTTTCGGCTTGTTTTGTTTCAAAGCAGAAAGATCAGCAAAACCGGGTCGGGACGGATCTTCATTCAGATTTTTCGCCCAGATTTTAATGCTGCCCAGATTACGACCGAACGAGGCATCCAGCCTGGGGATGAGTTCTTCATAGATTTCCGGCCGCACACGGGAATCAAAACCGGTCCCATGATCGCAGAGATTAAAATACCGGCGGCGATCCATCGCAGAAACCCCCTGCACCGCCCGGGTAACCCCGGGTTCAACACGGATTTCAACCCCCTTTTCGCCTGCATCACCGGCCGCATGCGCCTGCAACTGAATACAGCCACCCGACCAGAAAAAGAACAGCACTGCATTTAAATAAAATTTCTTCATTCACACACCCCGGGAAAATCATTTGAGCAGATTTTTGTATTTGCGCGGCTGACGAGGCACCGGCTTATACACGGTCACCCGCAGTTGTTTGATATCCGATTTCCGCCGGTCGGCGGCGACACGGGCCGTGACACGCTCGGTTCCATCACCGTTCGAACGGACCGAGTGCTGTTGAATCACACCGTCGGTCTTCCAGTTCTGTCCGTCCGAGGACCCCTCCACAACAAACCAGTAGTCCGGCCCCAAAACTTCCAGCCGCCGGAATTCGAGCCCGATATACTCTCCCTGAGCATCCGATAATTCAACCGGATGCGGCAACTGCCCGGCAGCAGGGGAGGACGGATCGTGCGGATTTCCGCCATAAACAAACTCATCAAAATTGTCCGTACCGTCGCCATCAGGGTCCTGCCGGGGATCCAGCGGACCGTATTTTTCTTCGAATGCATCAGATATACCATCGCCGTCGGCATCCGGGGGCGGCAGTGGAGCTTCAGAATCTGTGTTGTATAAATCGAACTGAGCAAGAATGGGCGCAAGTTTTTTCTTTTCAGCCAGCAGCATATCTTTGTATTCGCCGGCCGGCAGATCATCCACCCGGGTGAACGTGTCGTAATCGTCCGGGCGTTTTCTGGCATCATACCAAACCCCGCGACCGTCCCGCAGAACCTTATCATTGCGAAGCATTTGAGCATCAATCCGCATAGCGTAGATCCAATCGCGGTGACTTTTGCTCTTCCCGGTCAGATACGGCCAGAGACTTTTCCCGCCCAACCTGTCATAGCCAACCGGGAATTCGAACTCCATGATATCGGCCAGTGTGGGGAGAATGTCGGTAAAATCGGCGCAAATGTTCTGCCGGCCCTGAACCAGATTTGCAATCCCGGGAGCATACACAAGCAGCGGAACATGCATGCCCTGCTGCCGTTCAATGCGGGCCTTGCCCCAGTTGTTTGCATTGTCCTGCGTGCCGTTGTCTGCCGTGAAAATAATCACGGTATTCTCCAGCTCCCCCATGGCTTTGAGCTTTTCGGTGTATTGCCACAGCATGTAATCGAGATATTCAACGTGATAACTCAGGCCTTGCGGCGTGATATTTTCCCGGCTGTATTTTCCTTCGCCGAGCGGAACATGCTTCGGATCTTTTCTCTCATACCGCCCTTCACGCCATTCAATAACAGGCGTTCCCGGCCAAACCGTCGGATTGGCAGGATCAGCGTGGTCAATGGCCAGATGGCCCAGATGGGATGTGTAATAAACAAAGAACGGCTTGTCTGCGGCTTTCTGCCGATCCATAAAGTCAAACGCATACTTCATCTCCAGATCGGGCCCAAAATCATCGATCTCTGTTTTGACAAACTTATAGGGCTCGTTCGGATAAACAGGATGATTGATCAGCTGCATTTCCGGCCACCAGAAAAACGAAACGTGATTCCAATGCTTCGGGTCATTCGAGCGAAAACACGAATAGGGATTTTTCTTCGGCGTGCCGAACGGATTCCAGCCCTTATGCCGCATCGGTTCGGCCGGATTGAATACACACTCGTTGAATCCCATGCTCAGGATATCGCCGCCATCGCCGATATGTGTCTTTGAAAGCCAGATATTGGCATACCCTGCATCACGGCTCATGTTGCCCAGCGTGATCGGAGCACTCTCATAAGCCGAATAATCTGTGCGGCAATCCATCCCTATATGCCCGTTGTCCCAATATTTATTCCTCGAGGCATACGTGCCGGTCATAATCTGCACACGGCTGGGCTTGCAGATTGTAGAGGCCCACGCCGTCTCGATAAAGCAGCCGCCACGGGTCGACATCCGGTCCATCACCGGGGTTTTCGCCCGGCGTTCTCCCGTCCACTTGCTCGATTCGTAAAACGGAAATTCCCGGGCGCTGATGTCATCCGCCATCACCAGAATCACATTTTTCGGACGGGCCTCCGCGATCTGTCCGGCTGCACACAGGAAAAA
Organism: uncultured Verrucomicrobiota bacterium; assembly: GCA_964612095.1. Classification (GTDB taxonomy): domain Bacteria; phylum Verrucomicrobiota; class Kiritimatiellia; order Kiritimatiellales; family Tichowtungiaceae; genus Tichowtungia. Next base: position 10,820 of record CAZTEK010000001.1, on the reverse strand, counting down.
CGCCGCCCACAACACCTGCTTCATCTGCCGGTCCCTTTCAAAAGCTGCTGATTCATGAAAAAAGTCATCTTAACCGCTGTCACGGTCACCCCGGATTCCTCGGTCCGAACAGTGACTCGGCTGACCGGCAGGATGTTTCCCGGGCGCACCGGAATTTCAATCGAATCCAGAAAACGGGGGATGCCGGCACTCCAGCTCAAGTCAACCGCATGGGTATCCCCGTTGACCTCGACCTTAACCGGTTTTGAAAACCCGCCTTCCCGGTGCAAGCCAACGCGCAACATCGCATGGACCGGACGGATCTCCGGAACCGCGATTTCAAACTCTGCCGACGGCGTCGCGGGGACGGCAGTCGGGTGCGCATAAAAGGAACTTTCTGCGCAAGTCCTTTCCAGCACCGGTGCCCGGTCGAGCGCAATCTCCAGAATGCAGGTGCCGTCCACCCCGAGCGGCACGGCATTCCATCCGGAAAGCCGTTCATCCACATAGCGGGTTTCCCCCTGCTCAAATACAACAGATCGCCGCCTGACCGCTGAAATCTTTATCCCCTCCGGCAAAAGGGCTGACACATCCAGCTCGGTCCGCCGGCCGGTTCGGTTGTTAACCGCCAGCCGGATCAGATGGCCGTCCAGCACGGCATGCGTAATGACTTTCGGATCGGAATCGATCACAGGGATCTGTTTGCCCCGATAACCTTCCCACAGGTCGATCCAGAAGGTATTTTTTGTTTTCACAAACTCCCCGTCCGGAGTCTGATGAATCAGCGCTTCGGACGAATCCGGGGCCCAGTGCATAAAGGTCAGCAGAAACGGAACCGTAATATCCAACTCATCCGGACGGTTGAGGAAGCCAAGCAGCATCGCGTTGACGTTTTTGATGTGCATCCACCAGCCCCGCTCGCCGCGCTTGACATCCAGCGATCCGTATTCAGAGCAGACCAGCGGCTTGCGGTTGCCGGTGGCCGACATATGGGCCTGCAGCATATCCAGCACAACTTCCTGCCCGCCCTGCACATAGCTGTCGCTGCCGCTGCGCCAGCGCTGCATGGAATCCATCGCCCCCATCTCATAAAAATGGAGCGAATAAAAATCCAGATGATCGCGGGTCCGGTCCATAAACCGCTGATGATTGCGCCAGACTTCAAAATTTCCGCGATGCGGCTGGAACCAGGCAGAGGTCGGGCCGCCGACCTTGACCTGCGGCGCAACGGCGTGAATCGCGGCGGCAACCCGGTTATGAAAGTCGGCCAGCAGGCCCCATGCATCGTATCCCTGCTCGTGATGATAAATCCATTCCGACTTGACGTCGGCCTCATTCTTCACCTCCCACCAGGTGGCCGTGCGTCCGCTGTCGCGGATCTGCGCCGTGACCAACCGCGCCGCGACATCGGCGGCGGCGTCAAAGAGCTCTATGGCCGGAGTGCCGCGCTGATTAGGAATCCCCGGGAAATTGGTCGGCCACATAAAGCGCGGCCAGCTGTCGAAGCACATGATGAATTCCAGCGACGGGTCAACCCCTTCGAACCGCCGGAACTCCCGCCGATCGAAAAATGCCGGATCGGCACAGCCCGGACGTGAAGGATCCTCTTTTAAATGAACCATCCGATCCGCAGCGCCAAACCGGTCCTGATAGGCCGGCCCGATCTCCTCAATCTGCCGCCCGGGCAAAAAGCCTTTTCCCTTGAAATAAGGTTCCATCCCCGACCGGTCATGATTGGGTGCCGCGTAATACCGGAAATAGCGCTCCGGTTTCAGCTCGCAGATTCCGCCGATTGACCGGTACCGGGTTGCGTCGACCTGAACCGTCACCGGCTTGACCGGCTGATCCAATCCGGGTTCGAGATAGAATGCGGCATCAAACTCAAATGAAATCCCCTCATAGTTGACCAGCTGAACTTTTTCAACGGTTCCCGCCCCCTCCAGCACCAGCGAAAACGGCCGGCCCATATCCGTCACGACCGAGGAAGCTGTAATTTGAATCAAGCGGTCCTGTTGCGAAGTGATCACCACCACCCCGCTGGCCGTCTCGCCTGCCGCAGAGATCCGGGTCACCTTCTCCAGTCCTGTTCCGCTGATTTCAATGGTTCGGAAGTCAAAAAGATAATCATTCAGTTCCTGCGGAACCGGGATGTCGAGCCGGCCCCTTATCGGAACCGTCTGATCGAAAAAGGTCAAATGAGTCAGCGTTTTAAAACCGGCATTAACCTGCGTCTTCGTTTGTACCGGATATTTTTGCACAACCTCTTGGAAAAACCGGTGATGCAACTCACGGGCCCGTTCGCCCGCCGGACCTAGCCGGGCCCCTTCCGCTGTTTCTCCGGCTAATCTGCCGCACAGTGCAACCGCCAGACCCGTGATGAAAAAGAAATTCCTCATGAAACTCCATTTGATGAGAACGATAACATTAAAAACCTTACTCAACGGTGAAATAAGCGTCAAGGCCGGTTCTTTACTTTTTTACAGGGGCTGTCGACGCGCGTTCCAGCAAGCGGGGTTCAAACCGCAATTGGCGAACGGCCGTATTCCGTTCCGGGTTTTCAATCCGGTCCATCACGAGTTGCGCGGCCTGCACCCCGATTTCATAGGCATCCTGCTTCAGCGTCGTCGCCGCAGGAACCAAATGCCGGGCAAAATCGACATCCCCGAAGCCTATCACCGACAGATCCTCGGGAATCCGTAGACCTAAATCCTTGGCCGCACGATAAATAGAGGGCAGCATAAAGTCACCCCCGGCAAAAATAGCGGTCGGAGCATCCTTTTGATCCAGCAACTGCATGATTATAACATAAGAAGGTTCCTCTTCACCGATCTCCCAGTCCGTCAGGATAACCGGTGGCGCAATGTCCGTTCGCTTCGACACAACGTCTTCAAACCCCTTGCGGCGGAGCGTGAGACTTTCGACCGGAGTAAACAGTCCCGCCAGCCGGCGGTGTCCGAGATCCAGAAGATGCTCTGCCGCCATCTGACCGCCATGCTCGTCAGCCGTGCCGGCAAAGTCGCATTTTCGTGAGGACGTGAGCGCATAATCCACACTGACCACCGGCATATGATACTGTTCGACAGCAGTTGCAATCTCCCGGCACTCTTCGGGATTGGGATTCGGACGGAGAATCAGCCCCTCCACCCGCCGGGCGGCCAGCTTTTTGACCAGCTCCTCGTCGTGGGCATCCCGACTGTGCAGCAGAAGAATCGGCAGATACCCGCGTTTCATCAGCTCGTCGTGAGCCCCGGAGAAAATATCTTTGGTAAAGCTGTCGGAGAACGGGTCAATAATCATTCCGACCGACCAGGTCCGTCCTCCCTGCATCACCTTGGCATACAGATTCTGAACATACCCCAGCTCGGAAGCGACCTTCTCTATTTTTCGCACGGTGGAGGCCTTATGCAACCCGGCGTTGCCATTGAGCACGCGGCTCACTGTCTGGAAGGAATATCCTGTCTTCTCTGCCACATCCCGGATCGTCACCTGTTTTTTCATATCCACTTGTTAACATAAACAGCAGAGGAATTGAAAGGATGAAACCAAGGCGGCAAAGCCGCAACCAAATGACGAATGAACGAAAAACCATCATGCCTTCGGCAGATCCGCCGGGGCGGAAAATACCCAGGGAAGCCCGAATGGTAAATCTCATCTGCGAAAATCTGCGATCATCTGCGGATAAACTTCTTTTTGAGAGGCTCATATATACGCCAAAAAATTAATTTAGGGCGCTTTTACAGCACAAAAAATCTATCTTACACTGAAACCCGATTTTTTATCCATCGATCTTCAGCACAGCCGCGGTCGAGGTGTTGTATTTCCCGCCTTGAAAGGCGACGAAAAGATACTCCGGCTTCCCGTTGCGCATCAGCAGTTGCGGACGCTCGAAGCGGCCCTCCCGGTCCAGCCCGTTCGGCGATTCATTGAAATAACGATGGGAATTCCAAAAACCCACCTGAGGATCGGACCAGCGCAACCCGTCCTCCGACTCAAAATAGAGCCCGTAGTGATGATTCCAGAAGCCCATGTCGCGCATGATCATCTTAAACGTGTCATCCTCGATCCAGATATAGGCATCTTCGCTCTGCGCGTTTTTCCCCGGACAGCGGAGATCCATAACCGGACCGTCCCCCTGCTTGATCCAGGGCCCGTCCAGTGTTTTTGCAACGGCCAGACCATACTGCCGGTTGGTGCGGATTCCGTTGCCGTGCACCAGATCATACTCCCAGTCTGCAATGGACCAGGTTTTATAATAAAGCCACAGCTCGCCGTTCGGATGCTGCACAAAGGCCGGATTGGTTGTGCACATGGAGTTCCATGCCGCCGGGTCGGGATCCGGTTCTATGATTGGCCGCTCAGACCGTCTCCACGGACCGTAGAGCGAATCGGAAACCGCCATGCCGGTGCGCTTGGTGTACACCGTGCCGTCGGAGACCCCCAAATAGAAAAGAACAAATTGATCGCCGACCTTGTGGACGGTCGGATTATGACAGCTGCCGGAATCCCACCACGCACCGCCGCGCGGAGCGAGCGCCACGTCGACGGTTTCGTACGGCCCTTCCGGCCGGCTAGCTACAGCATGAGCAATTTCACAACAGGTCAGCCATCCGCTGTGCCCCGCCTCGTTTTTCCAGCGGGAATAAAAGACATGCACCTTGCCGTCGGGAGCGTAAATCGGGGAGCAGCACCAGACATTATAGTCCGGCAATTCCAAAATCCGCCCCACCCCGTTGAGCCGTTCACAAAAACCCGAAACGGCCTCCTCCGGACACGGAACATTTTTTTGCCGCACAACGCCCCGGTCTGCCAACTCACAATCCCTCATAGTAAAAACCTCACGTCATTTCCAGTGATTTGTTAACGAAAACATTTTGACTTATAGGCTTTTTTTCAAGATATTCAACCTGATTTTTTGATAATGATGTTATCCATTCCCATTAATAACCGGCAGATCAACGATGCGTAAAACGTTTTTGATGAATCAGGGGTGGCGTTTTATCCAGGAAGACCCGGAGGAGCGCAATTTTGAATCGATCCACCGGGCTTATTTTAAAGCCCCCGAGTGGATCAAGGCCGGCAATCACGGCCTCTCGAAACCGGGTTATCCGGATCAAAACTGGCAGGTCGTCGATCTTCCCCACGATTTTATCCAGGAAAACCCCTTCACCCCTGAGTCAGAAGTCTCCCACGGCTCCATGCAGAAAGGTACGGCATGGTACCGAAAAACATTCGAGTTGCCGGCAGAAGCCGCCGGTTCCCGTATCCAAATCGAGTTTGACGGCGTGTTCCGTGATTCCAGCGTCTGGATTAACGGCCACTTCGCCACGCGACACTTGAGCGGATACACTGGCTTTTGCTGCGATATCACCGATTGTTGCAACTTCGGCGGCTTCAACACCCTCGCGGTCCGGGCCGATGCCCGCCTTTCTGAACTCTGGTCCTATGAGGGCGGCGGAATCTACCGCGATGTGCGCATGATCCAAACCGATCCAGTTCATGTGGACTGGTGCGGGGTTTTTGTCCGCGGCGACGCAACCGGACTGACGATTGAAACAACCGTGCGCAACGACCGCTTCATCCCGGTTGAATGTACCGTTCAGTCCGCCGTGCTGGATGCAGAGGGAAACGAGGTGCTTTGCATTGCCGGACCGCTGTCCGTTGCCGCCGGAGCCGCCGCTATCCTGCCCCAAACCACCGGTCCGTTGACTCCGGTTCTCTGGGATACAGAACATCCGTATCTTTATTCACTCAAAACGACGTTGATCGCCGGGGGGACCGTTCTGGACGAAACCGTAACTCCCTTCGGCATCCGCAACATTTGCTTCGATGCGCAAAAGGGATTTTTTCTGAACGGCCGGCCGCTGAAGCTGCGGGGGGTCTGCAACCATCAGGACCACGCCGGCACCGGAACGGCCATTCCGGAGAGTGTCCTGGAATGGCGCATGCGACGGATGAAAGCCATGGGGGCCAACGCGCTGCGGGTTGCACATAATCCCCCTTCTCCCGCCCTGCTGGATATTTGCGACCGACTGGGCATTCTGGTGCTGGACGAAACCCGCCTTACCGGTTCCTCGCCCGAAATTCTTGGACAGCTCGAAGACCTCATCCGTCGCGACCGCAATCACCCCTGTGTCATTCTCTGGTCGATCGGCAATGAAGAGATGAATATTCAGCACACCGACATCGGCATCCGCCAATTGAGACGCATGCAGGATCTGGTGCACCGCCTCGATCCCTCCCGTCCCGCCACGTATGCCATGAACTGCCACTGGGTTGATATCGCAGATGCCTATCAAAAGGCCGGCTTCCGCCTGGATGTCTTCGGCGCGAATTATCTCTATACCGACCACGGTGTCGACGAACGGCTCTACGATGAGTTCCACCGCAAACACCCCGATATCCCGCTGATCGCGAGCGAAAGCGGCGGCTCCGCCGGCACGCGCGGCCTCTATGAAACGGAATATTACGAGGGCCGTCCGCTGGCGTTGCACGACTTCGGTCGCGACGGCGTTGTCTGGGCAGACAATCATCTTAAAGGAGTCATCAGCGCTTATAACAATGCATTAACCCCTTGGGGATCCCCGATGGCAGAGGTCTGGAAACACTGCGCGGAACGGGATTTTCTGGCCGGAACCTTTCTCTGGACCGGATTCGATTATCGCGGAGAAACCTATCCCTATGGCTGGCCGGCGGTGGTCACCCGTTTCGGACTGATGGATCTGTGCGGCTTCCCAAAAGACGCCTGGTTCTATTATAAAAGCCAGTGGAACCCCGAGCCAATGCTGCACCTGTTTCCGCACTGGACATGGATCGGTCGGGAAGGAGCCCCGATTCAAGTCAGGGCGTATACCAACTGCGCAGAAGTCGAGTTGCTTCTCAACGGTCATTCCATCGGTCGCAAAAAGATCGGGAAATATAGTTTTTTTGAAGCGACCGTTCCCTATGAGCCGGGATGTCTCGAGGCCATCGGATTTGCCGCTGACGGAAAAGAAATCCTGCGGGCCTCTCAGGAAACCGCCGGGTCCCCCGCCGCTTTGGAAATCACGCCGCATCGCAATCAGCTCGCAGCAGACAGCCGCGATACCGCCGTCTGCAATGTGCGCGTCACCGACCGTGAAGGCCGTACCGTTCCGGATGCTGAACCGTTCATCCGGTTCTCGCTGTCAGGCCCTGGAAAAATCCTCGGCACCGGCAACGGCAATCCCGTCAGCCATGAGGCCCCGAAGGCCCCGCAGTGCCGCGCATTCCACGGTCTGTGCCAGGTGCTTGTCCAAAGCGGGACTGCTCCGGGCGAACTGATTCTTCTTGCAGAATCTGACGAACTGCCGCCTGGCTCCGTCCGCCTGAATACAACGGCCCCCGAAGGCCCGCTCCCTGCAATTCCCGGAATTCTCGTCCCGATCCACTCCATTCAGACACAGACAAATCCCGTCGACGGAATTTTATAATAAGAGACACTATGATCCGCAAAACGACCCCTGTCGCATCAGAATTTTCCACCCGCTTGAGGCCGGTCGGCCGCATTCTTGAACTGTCCGATTACAACGTCTGGTGCTGCTCGCCGATTTACGCTCCCGACGGCAAGGTGCATCTCTTTTACTCCCGCTGGAAAAATGAGGCCGGACACAGCGGCTGGATCACCTGCTGCGAAATCGCCCACGCGGTGGCCGACCGGCCGGAAGGTCCGTATGAAACCGTTGACGTGGCGATCACGCCGCGCGGCGGCACCTGGTGGGACGCAACAACCTGCCACAATCCCACTATTCACAAAGTCGGCGATCAGTACGTCCTGTTTTACATGGGAACCTCAGACGGAACCGCATATACCAAGCGCACCGGCATGGCGGTGTCCAATTCGCTCTACGGTCCGTGGAAGCGGACGGACCGTCCGATTATTGAGCCCGATCCCGATCCGACCGCGTGGAATTCGATGTGCACCACCAATCCGGCGTTCGTCCGGCATCCGAACGGCGAGTTCTGGCTGTATTACAAATCGTGGCGCATCAACGACTGGGAAAAAGATATTGCCAACGGTCTGAAAGCCGCCACCGCAGAGGTTGGCAAATTCACAAATCGTCAATACGGCCTCGCCACAGCAAAATCGCTGGAAGGTCCGTGGGAAAAAGTCGGCGACAGCCCGATCATCGACCTCCGTCATCTGGGTGAAAACGCGCAAAGCGAAGATGCCTATATCTGGGTCGAAGACGGTACCTTCAAAATGATTATGCGTGACATGGGCTATTGGAATCACACATACGGCCTGCTGTTTGAATCGGACGACGGAATCCGCTGGGACCAACCGACAGTCGCCTTTTATGAGGGGAGCAGGTATTTTCCGGAGCCGCCCAACGGGCTGGACCGCGAGGGCCGTCTGGAACGGCCCCAGCTACTGATGCGCAACGGAAAACCGGAGTATCTTTTTGTCGCACTTCAGGGCGGAACGTATAATACGTCAACCGCCGCCATTTTAAAAATCGGATAACCGGAAGGAAATTAAATCATGACGTCACTCGACTGGTGGATTGTGGCCGGCTTTGCCGCAGTGCTGGGAATCATCGCTTTTTTCACCAACCGCATGACCAAGTCGGTTGCAGGATTTCTCTCTTCCGAACGTCTGGCGGGCCGCTATCTGCTGACGATTGCGATGAGTATGACCTTTCTCTCTGCCATCGGAAACATCGGCCAGTTTGAAAGCTATTACCGCAACGGGATCGGAGGCATGTGGTGGGGGATGTTGCTCATGCCCGTCGGTATTATCATCGCCCTGTCCGGCTGGGTGGCCTATCGCTATCGTCAGACCCGGGCCCTCACCATGGCGCAGTTCCTCGAAATGCGCTACAGCCGGAATTTCCGGGTGTTTTCCGGTCTCGTCTCCTTTTTCTCCGGCGTGCTTAACTGCGCCGTCTTCCCGATGGTCACCGCCAACTTCCTGATCTATTTCCTCGGGTTACCCGCGCAGTATGAATTACTCGGCCTCACACTGCCCACCTATCACACCGTCATGCTCATCATGATCGGCACCGGCATTCTCCTGGCGGTCGCAGGCGGACAGAATACCATCATGGTCACCAGTTTTTATCAGGGAGTGATCGCCAGTATCGCCGGGATCGCCTGCATGTGGTTCATCCTCGATTTTTTCGGCTGGGACAACATCATGACCACTCTGCTCCGTTCGGAAACTATTTCCGCCGCCGGAACCGCCGGCCCGGAATGGTTTAAACAGGCCGTCGCCGCCGCTGTGCCGACAAGCGGGAACTACCCTGATCTGGTCGCCGGACTCACCCGTCCGGAGGGCGTATCGATGATGAACCCGTTCAAGCAAGGCGGCCTGCCGGACTTCGGCCCCTCCTTCTTCATTATGATGACTCTGCTTTATATCGCCAAAACCGGCGTCTGGCAGGGCGGAGCCGGGTTCATGACCGCAGCAAAAAGCCCGCACGAAGCCAGAATGGGCAATATCCTCGGAAGCTGGCGCTGGCTGCTGCTGACCCTCAGTATCGTCGCCTTTTCCATCGCCGCGTATGTGGTGATCTGGAACCCGGCTTATACGGCCATTCAGTCGCAGATCGCCGCAAGCACCGGAGCCCTCAACAGCCCGTACCTGCAATCGCAAATGCTGGTCCCGATTGTCATTCGCCACCTGCTGCCGCCGGGTCTGCTCGGGCTGTTTGCGATCTATATGATCGGTTCGGCGGTTTCCACCGACAACTCCACCTACCATTCCTGGGGCTCCATTTTCCTTCAGGACGTCATCATGCCTTTCCGCAAAAAACCGTTTACCACCAAAACACACCTGAACTGCCTGCGCTGGGCCATCGTCATGATTGGAGCCATTTCTTTCCTCTTCAGCTCGATCTGGACGATGAAAGATTTCATCAACATGTGGTTCGAAATCACCGGAGCAATCTACATCGGCGGAGCCTCCTGTGCCATCATCGGCGGACTCTACTGGAAACGCGGCACCACCTCTGCCGCCTGGGCGGGACTCCTCACCGGCAGTACCATTTCAGTGGGAAGCATTATCCTCAAACAGATTTGGCCGGGACTCACATTCCCCGGAACCAACACCGTCATCAACGGCATCCACATGGCGGTCTTCGCCGTTTTAATTTCCTACGCGGTCTACATCCTCGTTTCACTGGCCACCTGCAAACAGCCGTTTAACATGGATCAATTGCTTCACCGCGGGAAATACGCCGTTGAGGAAGACACCGCAGTCAAAGAAGCACAAGCCAGACAAACCGCAACGATTCCGCGATTCCTGCGCATGATGGGCATTACCCGTGAATTTTCGACCGGCGACAAGATCATCTATATCACCATGGTGCTCTGGACAACCGGCTGGTGTCTCACGTTTATCCTCGGCACCATCTATAATCTGACCGTGCGCCCACTGACCTCCGAAGAATGGACCTTCTGGTGGACCGTCATGCTCGGCATTCAGGGCGTCGTTTCCGTCGGCAGCGCCATCTGGTTCACCGTTGGAGGCATCTTCGACGTCACCTTTCTATTCAAAAAACTGGCCCGCCTTGAGATTAATGAAGAGGATGACGGCACGGTTCACAAAATAGAGGAATGACCGTTCAGCCCCCGGCAAGCCCCGCTGCGCAGAAGGGCTGCATCCGCGATGCTTGCGGTAGAGTCTTGAAAAATAGAGCGGATCCTCAAATCCGGTCCGCTCCGCCTGATGGGTGCGGAGATGAATGCACGTGCGGAATACGCTTTGATGATAGAAGCGTCGAGAGTTGCTTAGAGAACTTTACCCCAAAGCCGGATTCTTGGAATGGGAAATAAGGGCAGGTGTCCTGCAAGGGGTGGATGTCCTCCCGTTGAAGTTTCAT